>NZ_JANJFJ010000745.1:0-530 GCF_024626565.1 Microbacterium sp. zg.Y909 | reverse complement strand
CTCCTCGCGCACGGCTATGAGGTGCTCTCCATCTCGCTGCCGCCCGAGACCGCCCACCCGCTCGACGGCGTGCAGTACGTGTACTGCGACGTCGCCACGGCATCCGACGATGAGCTGCTCGCGTTGCTCGACGGTGTGGATGCCGTCGCCTACGCCGCCGGCGCCGACGAGCGCATCGCGCCGCAGGCGCCCGCGGCGGGCTTCTTCTACCGCGCCAACGTTCTGCCCACCCAGCGCATGGCGCGCCTCGCCCGCCAGGCCGGTGTGACCTCATTCGTCGTCTACGGCTCGTACTTCGCCGAGTTCGCCGAGCGCTGGCCCGAGCTGGGCCTGCGCGAGAACGCCGGGTACGTCCGCACCCGTCTGCTGCAGGAGCAGGTCGCCTTCCTCGAGGGCGAAGGCGCGATGACCGTGACCTCGCTGCGTCTCCCCTGGATCTTCGGCACCATGCCGGGCGCCGTGCCGCTGTGGAGCATGTTCGTGGCGATGGATGCCGCCGTCCCCGAGGACTCCCCCATCGCCGTCCCCGC
>NZ_JANJFJ010000744.1:0-532 GCF_024626565.1 Microbacterium sp. zg.Y909 | reverse complement strand
CTGCAGCGGATCGACCAGATTCTGTCGTCGACGGGTCCGCCGACAGGATCGACGTCGGGACTCTTCGATACGTCGGAAACGCGGATGACTTCGACGTCTATCTCGCGCGCGCATCTGACGACAGCGAGACGCTGTGCCTTTCGCTCGTTCTCGATGACGTTTGGCAAAGCACAGATTGCGGGCGCGACTCTGTATCCGTCCGGATCAGCGACAGCGCTAGTGTCGCGGCCGAGATCGACCACCGTGGCGGGGAAGGTCGGGAGATGATCTCCGAAAACGTCTGGGTTGCCCGAAAATAGGTACAACGCAGCGGACGCTGGTGTGCTCGGGTAGCGACCCACTTGCGAACCCTCTATCCCTCAGTGAGTCTCGTCGAGTGATGGACGTGGTGGTTCGCGACGGCACTCCGGATGACGCCCCGAGTCTGGCGGTACTGAAGCTCGCATGGGCGAACCGTCATGACGTGACCGTTGAAGGAAGTCAATCGTTCGTCCGAGACCTCGCCTCGTGGATGGCGTCACAGGGTGATTCG
>NZ_JANJFJ010000743.1:0-540 GCF_024626565.1 Microbacterium sp. zg.Y909 | reverse complement strand
CGCGAAGATCGCGGCGACTGCGAGCAGGGTCAGCACGAGCTGCAGGGTCTCGCCGGGTGGGAAGGCGATCACCGTGACCTGCAGCGCGGGGATGAGGGTCACGACCCAGATCGCGAAGGCGTTGACGGCGACGCGGATGATGAAGCGCATGCCCAGCAGTGTCCCACGCCGTGGCGAAGCGGCGGTGCAGCCCGGCTGCGCCGCGCTTGTAGGCTCGGAATGTGACTGAGGCCCCCTCGCCCGCGCCCGTGCGGATCCGTCCCGAGATCGCCGCCCTCCCGCCCTACCGGCAGGGGAAGCAGGCCGGCGCCGATGCGTTCAAGCTCTCCAGCAACGAGAACCCCTTCGAGCCGTTGCCGAGCGTCGTCGAGGCCCTGCGCTCGGCGATCGCCGTCAACCGCTATCCCGACGCATCGGCGTCGCGGCTGCGCGCCCGGCTGGCGGCGCGGTTCGGTGTCAGCAGCGACGCGGTGCACGTGGCGGCCGGCAGCGTGTCGATCCTGCAGCAGCTGGCCCTCGCGACGGCAGGCGCCGGCGACG
>NZ_JANJFJ010000742.1:0-548 GCF_024626565.1 Microbacterium sp. zg.Y909 | reverse complement strand
GACCGGCCCCTGCGGGTCGCGCTCATCGGAACGGGCTTCATGGGGCGCATGCACGCGCACGCGTGGCGCACCGCCCACCGCTTCTTCGACCTGCCCGCCAGGCCCGAGCTGACCCTGCTGGTGGGGCGCGACCCCGAGCGCACGGCGGCCGCGGCCGACACGTTCGGTTTCGCGGAGTCCGCGGGCGATTGGCGTCAGGCCATCGAGCGCGCCGACATCGACGTGGTGGACATCTGCACCCCCGGCGACACCCACGCCGAGATCGCGCTGGCGGCGCTGGCAGCCGGCAAGCACGTGCTGTGCGAGAAGCCGCTGGCCAACGACGTGGCCGAGGCCGACCTCATGGTCGCGGCCGCCGAGCGCGCCGGTGCCGAGGGCGTCGTCAGCATGTGCGGGTTCAGCTACCGCCGTACCCCCGCGCTGGCGCTCGCGCGCCGGCTGGTCGAGGACGGCCGCATCGGGCAGGTGCGCCACGTGCGTGCTCAGTACCTGCAGGACTGGCTGAGCGACCCCGACGCCCCCTTCACCTGGCGGCTCGACAAGGACCG
>NZ_JANJFJ010000741.1:0-550 GCF_024626565.1 Microbacterium sp. zg.Y909 | reverse complement strand
CCGGCGACCCATGCCCACCAGGCGGCGAGCGCGGGCGGCTGGGCGGAGAGGGTCGCGAGCGACGGGAAGATGCCGAAACTCACCACGAAGGGGACGATCGACACCGGCGTCGCCTTGAGGCCGGCGTTGTACGACCAGGCCGACGCGAGCGCGATGGCATGGGCGGCGAGCATGCCGACGCCGAGCAACGCCGAGAGCACCAGCGCCACCACGAGCGCCACGATCGCGGCGGTCCAGGCGGTGCGGGCTGAGACGTCGCCCCGCACGAGCGGCTTGTCGGTGCGCCCCACCTCGCGGTCACGGTCGCGGTCGATCGCGTCGTTCGAGATACCCACCGACAGCTGTCCGCACAGCACCGCGAGGCCCAGCACGACGATGCGCCACGGCTCCAGTCCTGCGGCGACGCCGAGGGCCACCGCGAGCACCGTGACCACGACGGAGGGGCCGGGGTGCGAGGCGCCCCACAGCGCCCGAAGCGTGATCACCCGTCGATGCTCTCACGACGACGAGCGGATGCCGCGCCCGCCCTGGCCGGGAGGCGCGGCATCCG
>NZ_JANJFJ010000740.1:0-554 GCF_024626565.1 Microbacterium sp. zg.Y909 | reverse complement strand
GGGGGGGGGGGGGGGGGGGGCGCGCCCCCCCCCCCCCGGCCTGATCCGTGCTGTTTACTCGGCCTTGGCGGCTTCGGCGGCTTCGGCGCCCTCGGCGTCCGCAGCGGACTCCGTGGCGGCTTCGCCCTCGATGGCCTGCTCGTCAGCGACGATCTCGCTGACCTCGGCCTGCGCCTCGGCCTCATCTGCAACCTTCTCGGTCGCAGCGGAGGACTGCTCGGGCGCGCTCTGCTCGAGCAGTTCGCGCTCCCACTCGGCCAGGGGCTCGGCGGGGGCCTCGGCCTCGCCGGCGGCGGGCTGGTGACGCTGGATGAGGCCCTCGGCCGCAGCGTCGGCGATCACGCGGGTAAGCAGACCCACGGCGCGGATCGCGTCGTCGTTGCCGGGGATCGGGTACTGGAACTCGTCCGGGTCGGCGTTGGTGTCGAGGATGCCGATGACGGGGATGCCGAGCTTCTTGGCCTCGTCGATGGCGAGGTGCTCGCGCTTGGCGTCGACGACCCAGATGGCCGACGGGGTCTTCTGCAGGTTGCGGATACCACCGAGCGACTTGT
>NZ_JANJFJ010000739.1:0-556 GCF_024626565.1 Microbacterium sp. zg.Y909 | reverse complement strand
CATCGAAGGTCGGCTGTCGCGTAACGGCATCCGAAACCTCGTGAACAAAGGAACAAACTCATGACAATGACAGACCCGGTCGCAGACATGCTGACCCGTCTGCGCAACGCGAACTCGGCGCACCACGAAACCGTGTCCATGCCGAGCTCCAAGCTCAAGACTCACATCGCCGAGATCCTCCAGCAGGAGGGCTACATCGCCGGCTGGGAGGTCACCGACGCGCGCGTTGGGCAGACCATCACGCTGACGCTCAAGTACGGCCCCAACCGCGAGCGGTCGATCGCCGGCATCAAGCGCGTGTCGAAGCCGGGTCTGCGCGTGTACGCACGCTCGACCGAGATCCCCACGGTGCTCGGCGGCCTCGGCGTCGCAATTCTGTCCACTTCCTCTGGCCTCCTCACGGACCGCCAGGCCGAGTCGAAGGGCGTCGGCGGGGAAGTCCTCGCCTACGTGTGGTGATCTGAATGTCCCGCATCGGTCGTCTTCCCATCGACATCCCCGCCGGCGTGACCGTCGAGGTCTCCGGACAGGATGTCTCCGTCAAGGGCCCGAAGGG
>NZ_JANJFJ010000738.1:0-564 GCF_024626565.1 Microbacterium sp. zg.Y909 | reverse complement strand
TGACGATCGAGGCGACGAGCTTGAGCACGTCCACGGCGGTCTACTGCGCGAAGGCCGGCGCCTCGGGGTCGGCCTGCACCACAGCACCGTCACCCGACACCGCGACGTTCTCGGGCGACAGCAGGAAGACCTTGCTGGTCACGCGCTCGATGCGACCGAACAGGCCGAGCGAGAGCCCGCTGGCGAAGTCGATCAGGCGACGCGCGTCGGCGTCACTCATCTGGGAGAGGTTGATGATCACGGGGATGCCGTCGCGGAAGTTCTCGGCGATGATCTGGGCGTCGCGGTACTGCTTGGGGTGCACCGTGAGGATCTCGCTGATCGCGCTCGGCGCGGGCTGGCGCACCACGGCGGGACGGTGGATCGGGGTCACCGGGGCGGGAGCCTTCTCGATCGGCTTCTCGCGACGCGGCTGCTGCTGCGCTGCGGGCTCCTCGTAGACCTCTTCCTCGTCGGCCAGACCCAGGTACACCATGGTCTTCTTGAGGGGGTTCGACATCGCAATCCTCCGTGGTTCGCTCGTGTGTTCCGAGGCTATCCGTGCACGGGCCTCGGGCCCGTGAT
>NZ_JANJFJ010000737.1:0-587 GCF_024626565.1 Microbacterium sp. zg.Y909 | reverse complement strand
CGCGAGGGCAACCTCGCCCCCTACCGCGACCTCGTGCGCTTCGCCGAGCCGACCCGCGAGGAGCTCGCGTTCCTCTCCGGCCACGCCGAGGGGCTCGACGTGCTGCTGCGCACGACTTTCGCGGGCGACACCGGTCTGCAGTTCCTGCTCGACACGCTGCAGCCGCCCGCGCCGCCCGAAGCGCCGCGCGGCGCGCTCGAGCCCCCGCCGCCCGCGACCGACGAGGACGACGACGCCGCGGTGGACGCACGCCTGGCCGCGGCGTTCGCCCACGACTTCGCCGTCGCCGAGGCCGCGGCGGCGATGCTGGCCACCGCAGCGCCGCGGCATCCGCTCGTCGAGCATCTGCCCGACGTGGCTCGGCGGCCGCCCAGCGCCGACGAGACGATGCGGCTGCTCGCGCGCTTCGCGCTGGACCGGCTGCTGCCCGACCCGGCTGCCGAACGACAGTGGCACCGCATCCGTCGCATGCTCGCCGACTTCGGATACTCGCTGAGCGACCGGGGCGTGCGCCGCACCCGTGACCCTGTGGACACGATGCTGGCGTCGTCGCTGGCGAAGGACCACGCCGCCTGCGACATCCTGCG
>NZ_JANJFJ010000736.1:0-592 GCF_024626565.1 Microbacterium sp. zg.Y909 | reverse complement strand
TCGGGCACCCTCCGCTCCGCCGCAAGGATCTCGCCATGACTCGCATCTCCGATACCGGACTCTCCGTCGCCGTCGTGGGCGCCACCGGCCAGGTCGGCACGGTCATGCTCGACATCCTGGCCGAGCGCTCCTTTCCGATCCGCGAGCTGCGCCTGCTGGCGACCGCCCGCTCGGCCGGCACCGCCGTGGAGTTCGGCGGCCACACCGTCATCGTCGAGGACGTCGCGACGGCGAACCCGGCGGGCATCGACATCGCCCTCTTCTCTGCCGGCGCCACCGGCAGCCGCGCGCACGCCCCGCGATTCGCCGAGGCGGGCGCCGTGGTCATCGACAACTCCAGCGCCTGGCGCATGGACCCCGAGGTGCCGCTCGTGGTCAGCGAGGTCAACCCGCACGCCGTCGTCGATCCGCCCAAGGGCATCATCGCCAACCCCAACTGCACCACGATGGCGGCCATGCCGGTGCTGAAGGTGCTGCACGAGGATGCCGGACTCGAGCGACTCATCGTCAGCACCTACCAGGCCGTCTCGGGCTCGGGCATCGCCGGCGCCGAAGAGCTGCTGGGCCAGGTCGAAGGTGTGCTGGCCCAGGG
>NZ_JANJFJ010000086.1:0-14719 GCF_024626565.1 Microbacterium sp. zg.Y909 | reverse complement strand
CGTGCGGCGCTCGTGGCCTGCTGGCGCGAGGGACTGCTCGCACAGGCCGTGCTCGGTGGCGCCACGCGGGGCTACACCCGGCATCCGCAGCTCGAGCGCTTCCGCGCCTGCGCTGACCCGGTGGCCGCCATCGGACACTTCCTCGCCGGCGTGCAGACGGAGGCCACCGCGCGAGGGTACCGGTTCGACGCGTCGCGCATCACGCGGCCGGATGCCGTGAACCCCGAGATCCCGGTGACCGACGGGCAGCTGGCCTTCGAGCTGACGCACCTGCGGCGCAAGGTCGCCGAGCGGGCTCCGGCGTGGCTCGAGCGCCTGCCGGACGTCGCCGGCCAGGCCGCGCCGGCCGCGCCCTCGTTCGTCGTGGTGCCGGGTCCCATCGCCGGCTGGGAACGCCCGTAACCCGGGCCGCGCCGGCTTCGGGGACGTTTTCGCGCCCCAAACGGGGGTGGCGCGGGTTTCGGGGACGTTTTCGCGCCCCGAACGGGGGTGGGGCGGGTTTCGGGGACGTTTTCGCGCCCCAAACGGGGGTGGCGCGGGTTTCGGGGACGTTTTCGCGCCCCGAACGGGGGTGGGGCGGGTTTCGGGGACGTTTTCGCGCCCCAAACGGGGTGGGGCCGGTTTCGGGGACGTTTTCGCGCCCCGAACGGGGGTGGGGCCGGTTCGGGGACCGGCGTGAGCGCCCGGATCAGAGCGCCGCGGCCTTGTCCCGCAGCACCTGCGCCTCGCGCTCGTTCGCGGCGAGAGCCGCGGCCGTCAGCAGCTCGGACCGCGCCTCGTCCAGCCGTCCGAGCCGGCTGAGCAGCTCGCCCCGCACGCTCGGCAGCAGGTGCGATCCCTGCAGCGCACCCTCGGACTGCAGGCGGTCGACGATCCGCAGCGCCGTGGCCGGGCCGGTGGCCATCGAGACCGCGACGGCGCGGTTGAGGTCGACCACGGGACTGGGGGAGAGCCGCCCGAGCGCCTCGTACAACACCACGATGCGGTCCCAGTCGGTGGCGGCGACGCTGGGCGCCACGGCGTGACAGAGCGCGATCGCCGCCTGCAGCGCGTAGGGTCCGCGGCCGTGGCCGGCGGCATCCGCTCGCGCCAGCGCCGCCTTCCCACGGACGATCTGCGCCCGGTCCCACCGGGTGCGGTCCTGGTCGGCCAGCAGCACGGGGGCGCCGTCGGGGGCCGTGCGGGCGGCGAACCGGGAGGACTGCAGCTCCATGAGCGCCACCAGGGCGTGCGCCTCGGGCTCCCGGGGCACCAGGCCGGCCAGCACGCGGGCCAGGCGCAGAGCCTCGCCGGCCAGCTCCTCGCGGATCCAGCGGTCGCCGCTCGTGGCGGCGTACCCCTCGGTGAAGACGAGGTAAAGCGTGCCCAGCACGCCGCCCAGCCGCTGCCGCCACTCGGTGGGCTCGGGGGTCTCGAAGGGCACGCGCGCGGCGGCGAGCGTCTTCTTCGCGCGCGTGATGCGCGCTTGCACCGTCGGCACCGGCACCAACAGCATGCGCGCGATCTCCTGTGTCGACAGCCCGCCGACCACACGCAGGGTCAGCGCCACCTGCGACTCGCGCGACAGCACCGGGTGGCACGCGATGAACACCAGGCGCAGCATGTCGTCGTCGATGGGCTCGCCGGCGTAGGGCTCGGCTTCGGTGAAATCCTGCGCGAGGGCGCGGTACCGCTCGTCCAGCGCACCGCGGCGCCGCCACGCATCGATCGCCCGCCGCTTTGCGACGGCGGTGAGCCACGCCCCCGGGTTGCGGGGAACGCCGGCAGCCGGCCACCGCTGCAGCGCCTCGAGCAGGGCCTCCTGGGTGACGTCCTCCGCCAGCCCCACGTCGCCGGTGACCTTCGCCAGCGTCGCCACGATGCGCGCGCTCTCGATGCGCCAGACGGCATCGACGGTGCGGCGGATGTGGTCGCTCATGTCCCCGGTGCCGTCGCCGGTCAGGAGGCGTCGGCGGCCCGGCGCGCATCCAGCTCGTCGCGCCAGACCTTCTCCTTCTTCACGTACTCGTTGTCCTGATAGTCCGCGAAGTCGGAGTCATCGGTAAGGCGACGCACCTCGATCTTGTCGCCCGGGCCCAGCGGCGCGCGCTTGGCCCACTCGACCGCCTCCTCCTGCGTGGCGGCCTGGATCGTCCAGAACCCGTTGAACAGTTCGTGCGTCTCCCCGTAGGGGCCGTCGGAGACCACGGGCGCGTCAGCGGTGAACTCCACGACGGCGCCCTGCGCGGCATCCGTCAGGCCGTCGCCGCCGAGCAGCACCCCGGCCTTCATCATCGATTCGTTGTACGCGCCCATCGCGTTCATGACCTGCTCGAAATCCATGTCCCGAAAGTCATCGAAAGTTCCGCTGTTGCGCATGATCAGCATGTATTTGGCCATCGCCGTTCCCTTCATCGGTGGGCGCTTGCGCCCTCTACTATCGCGTCGAGCGGGCCGGAGCGGAATCGACATCCCCGTAGAATCCATGGGTGGCCAAACTGTACTTCCGCTATGGAGCGATGAACTCCGGCAAGTCGACGGCACTGCTGCAGGCGGCCTACAACTACGAGGAGCGCGGGCAGCGGGTGCTGCTGGCCAAGCCCGAGATCGACACCAAGGGTGCGGGTGAGATCGCCAGTCGCCTGGGAATGGCCCGTCCCGTCGACTTCCTGATTGCTCCGGATGCCGATCTGCTGACGTTGTTCCGCGCGCATCGCGCGCAGGTGGGTGCGGAACCGGCCGACGGGGTGTCGGGCGACGTGGCGTGCCTGCTCATCGACGAGGCCCAGTTCCTCACCCGCGAGCAGGTCGACGACCTGCTGCGCATCGTCGTGCTCGAGGGGGTGCCGGTGCTCGCCTACGGCATCCGCACCGACTTCCGCACCCACGCCTTTCCCGGCTCGGCGCGGCTCATGGAGCTCGCGCATTCGCTCGAGGAGCTCAAGACCATCTGCCGCTGCGGGCGCAAGGCGCTATTCAACGCGCGCCTGGTCGGTGGACGCTTCGTGTTCGACGGTGACCAGGTGGCCATCGACGAACTGACGAGGGAGCGCGTGACCTACGAGTCGATGTGCGCGGAGTGCTACCTGCGCGAGTCGGGCGGGCGCCTCGACGGCTGACCCGGGTTGCTTGGTCAGACCACGCAGCGTATTGTGGTCAGGCCACGACGAAGGGGACCGCGCCGATGACGGACAGCACCGCTCCACCCGCACGCGCCTGGAAGGTCGTGCTGGACAAGATCGAGACCGACCTTCTGGAGGGGCGCCTCGGCCCCGGTGATCGCCTGCCCTCGGAGCGCGATCTGGTCTCGCAGCTGGGCGTCGGGCGGTCGAGCGTCCGCGAGGCACTGCGCGTTCTCGAGGTGATGGGGCTCATCCGCACCGGGACCGGCTCCGGCCCGTCTGCCGGCGCCATCGTCATCTCGTCGCCCACCGGGGGCATGTCGGCCTTCCTGCGTCTGCAGGTCGCCGCGCAGGGCTTCCCGATCGACGATGTCGTCGCGACGCGTCTGTTCGTGGAGGAGTGGGTCGTGGCGACCCTCGCCGAAGCCCTCGACCCTGATCTATCCGCAGTGCGCGAGACCGTCGAGGCGATGGATGCCGCCCCGCTGCCGCCGGACGAGTTCTTGGCCCTGGACGCCCAGTTCCACTACGCGCTGGCCGCGGCATCGGGAAACAGCGTCGTCGCGGCGACCATGGCGGGCCTGCGCTCGGCGATCGAGTCGTACACCGCAGAGATCGCCGGCCGTGTCGCCGACTGGGACGCCGCCTCCGCGCGGCTGCGACACCAGCACCACGAGATCCTCGCAGCCATCGACGCGGGCGACGCCGAACGCGCCCGCGCCCTCATCCCACAGCACATCTCCGGCTACTACGCCCCCTGATCGAGAGGCCCCGCATGGTCAAGCGTCAACTCCCCAAGCCCACCGAACTGCTCGAGCTGATGCAGTTCAAAAAGCCCGAACTCAACGGCACCAAGCGTCGCCTCGACGCGGCGCTGACGATCGGCGACCTGCAGAAGATCGCCAAGCGTCGTACGCCGAAGGCGGCGTTCGACTACACCGACGGCGCGGCCGAGGGCGAGCTGTCGCTCGCGCGCGCCCGGCAGGCGTTCGAGGACATCGAGTTCCACCCCGACGTGCTGCGCCCGGCGGAGCACGTCGACACGTCGGTGGAGATCCTCGGAGGCCGCTCGGCGCTGCCTTTCGGCATCGCGCCCACCGGCTTCACGCGCCTCATGCAGACCGAGGGCGAGACCGCGGGCGCCGGTGCCGCGGCCGCCGCCGGCATCCCGTTCACCCTTTCGACCCTCGGGACGACCTCGATCGAAGACGTCAAGGCGACCAACCCCCACGGGCGCAACTGGTTCCAGCTGTACGTCATGCGCGACCGCGACATCTCGTACGGGCTGGTCGCCCGGGCCGCCGCGGCCGGGTTCGACACCCTCATGTTCACCGTCGACACCCCTATCGCCGGCGCGCGCCTGCGCGACAAGCGCAACGGGTTCTCGATCCCGCCGCAGCTGACGGTCGGCACCATCATCAACGCGATCCCGCGGCCGTGGTGGTGGATCGACTTCCTCACCACCCCGAAGCTCGAGTTCGCGTCCCTGTCGACCACCGGGGGCACCGTTGGCGAGCTGCTCAACGCGGCGATGGACCCGACGATCAGCTACGACGACCTCGAGTACATCCGCAGCATCTGGCCCGGCAAGATCGTCGTCAAGGGCGTGCAGAACGTCGCCGACAGCAAGCGGCTGATCGACCTGGGCGTCGACGGCATCATCCTGTCCAACCACGGCGGCCGTCAGCTGGACCGTGCCCCGATCCCGTTCCACCTGCTGCCGCAGGTCGTGCGCGAGGTCGGCAACGACGCCACCGTGATGATCGACACCGGCATCATGAACGGTGCCGACATCGTGGCCTCGATGGCGCTGGGGGCGAAGTTCACCCTCATCGGCCGTGCCTACCTGTACGGCCTCATGGCCGGTGGCAGGGCAGGCGTCGACCGCACGATCGAGATCCTCCGCACCGAGATCGAACGCACGATGGCCCTCCTCGGCGTGTCGAGCATCGAGGAGCTCGAGCCGCGGCACGTCACGCAGCTGCAGCGGCTGACGCCGATCGGGCAGCAGTCCCGCTCGGTGCGGCCGCAGCGGGTGGCGGCCCAGGGCTGAGCCTGCCCCGGTCGTAACTCCTCAAGAACGGCCCCCACGGGGGCCGTTCTTGCGTTCCGGCAGCGCCTCGCGCCGGTTCTGAGGAGTTACGGCAGGCTGCAGCTGGCTTCGGACCGCTCAGGGCCGGCTTTGGGCGGCCTGGACCGGTGCGAGCCTCGAGGCGTCCGCGACCAGTCCGGAGGCGTCCGCGCCGGTCCGCCCCCGCAACTCCTCAAGAACGACCACTGCGGGAGGCGATACGAACTACACCCGAACGGGGAGCGTCGGGATGAGGGACTCCAGGAACGTTGCGGTGTCCTCCCACCCCTCGACAGCGTGGCAGGTGACGCCCATGGCGAGCACGGGGTAGTCGTTGCCGTCGGGGTCGAGGCGGTCGCCCACGAACAGCATGTCGTCCAGCGCGATGCCGGTCTGGTCTGACAGCTGACGCATGCCGTAGGCCTTGTCGATGCCGCGGTGGGTGATGTCCACCGACGTCGACCCGCCCGAGCGCACCTCGAGGTCGGGGATGCGCGCGGCGACCGCCTCGCGCAGGGCGTTCTTCTTCGAACCGGTGGGGTCCCACGCGACCTTGGCGTGCAGGGGAGCGGACTGTCCGAGTGCCGAGAAGGTGATCTGCGAGCCGCGGTCCTCGAGGATGTCGCCCCAGGTCTCGCTCTCCCACAGCCCGAGGCGGCGGGCCTCCTGCTCGACGGCGGCCAGCGCTCGGGCCTTCTCGTCGTCGGTGAGCCGGTGCGCGTAGACCGTCTCGATGCCGGCGTCGGACAGCCGGTAGTACTGAGTGCCGCAGGTCGGCATGAGGTGCAGGGATGTCAGCACCTCCGGGGATGCCGCCGGGAGGTTCTCCACGACCTGCACCTGGAACTGCTGCAGCTGCCCGCCCGAGATGATGGCCACCTCGACCCGCTCGGCCAAGGCCACCAGCAGCTCGCCCATGCGCGGTGCGATCGCGCTCTTGGAGGGGGCCAGGGTGTCGTCGAGGTCGAAGGCGATCAGGCGGGGGATGGGCATGGGCGGGCTCCTGGCTATCTCGCGGTCGTTCTACACGAAGGGCTCCACCTGGTGGTGGAGCCCTTCTGTGGTCGGGGTGACAGGATTTGAACCTGCGGCCTCGTCGTCCCGAACGACGCGCGCTACCAAGCTGCGCCACACCCCGGAGCAACCCCCCTAGCTTACCCGATGCGAGGCCATGCTCCGAACCGGGTCACTCTCTCGGCACCAGGGTCAGAAGCGTCGCCTCCGGACGGCACCCGAAACGCACGGGGGCGTAGATCGAGTGGCCGATGCCCGCGCTGACGTTCAGCGGCACCCGCCGCCCGCCGCTGGTCCACGCGCTCAGCCCTCGCGCTTGGCGGAGGGGGATGTCGCAATTGGCCACGAGCGCCGCGGGCGATCCGGGGATGCGCACCTGGCCGCCGTGGGTGTGGCCCGCCAGCAGCAGATCGGCCCCGCGCGCGGTGAAGTCGTCCAGGACGCGGCGATACGGGGCGTGGGTGACTCCGAGGTCGAGGTCGGCCTTGGGCATGCCGACGAGCGCGGCATCCACGGCGTCGAGGTCGTCCCAGTCCCGGTGCGCGTCGCTCACGCCGTAGGCGCGCACGCGCAGTGCGCCGACCTGCAGCTGCGCGGCGGCGTTGTTGAGGTCGGCCCACCCCAGCTCCTCGCCGAGGAAGCGGTCCAGGGCGTCGGTGTCGATGCGCGTCGCCTTCGGAGTGCGCGAGGACGGCCCGCTGAAGTAGCGCAGCGGGTTTCGAGGGGCGGGTGCGAAGCGATCGTTCGATCCGTGCACGTAGACGCCCGGGACGCCCGCAAAAGGGGCGAGGGCTTCGCGGATGCCGCGCAGACCCTCACCGTGCCCGAGGTTGTCGCCGGTGTTGACGACCAGGTCAGGTTCCAGCGCTGCCAGCGACGCGATCCAGCGCTGCTTGCGCCGCTGCCAGGGGGCCATGTGGGCGTCGGAGATGTGCAGGATGCGCACTGGCCTCGCTCCCGGGGGGAGCACTGCCAGATCGTGCCGACGGACGGTGTACAGGTGCCGCTCGATGCCGAAGCCCCAAACGGCCGCGGCCGCGCCCGCCGCCCCTACCGCCGCGAGCGCGGTGAGGGCGGGGCGGGGCGATCGGTGCCGGTCAGCCACAGCTGAGGGTGATCGGTGTGCTGCGCGCGGCCACGGTGCCCGCGGCGGGATCGGTGCCCGTCACAGTGGGCGGATCGTCTTCGTCCTCAACGGCCGGGCACATCGTGATCGCGGTGAAGCCGGCGCTGCGCAACGCGTCGCGCGCCTTCTCCATCGTCATGCCGGCGACGGTCGGGACCGTGACGCCCTGGCCGTTGCTGGGGGTGAGGACCACCGTCGTCCCCCCCGGTACGCGCCCGGCACCCGGATCCTGACTGGTGATCGTGCCGGCGGGCTCGGCGCCGTCCACGGGGTCGTTGACGCGCACCGCGAAGCCGGCGTCTTCGATCACCGATGTGGCCTCTTCGACCGTCATGCCGACCACGTTCGGCAGATCCGCGTAGACACGCCGCGTCAGGTTGGAGTCGGGTCCGGGGAACTGGTCGCCGCCGTACTTGGCGTTGGCGGCACGCTGCAGGTCGGGCCAGATCGCGTGGCGCATGCGCCACAGCGGGTAGCCGTTCGCCCAGAGACGGTTCAGCTGCGACTCGCCGATGACGTTGCCCACCCAGGTGGCGCTGGCGACCTTCGTCGAGCTTCCGATCATCCACGTCTGGAACTGCTGGTGGATGCCGGTCTTGCCGATGAGCGGGGTGCCGTCGAACGTGCGGGACGGCGTCGCCGAGCCGGACGCCAGCACGTTCTGCAGGACGTGGGCGGCGGTGTTCGCCACCGATTCGTCGAGCACGCGCGAGCAGGTGGTCTCGGGCAGCGGCAGCGGATTGCCCGCGGAGTCGGTGATCTCATCGATGGCCCTCGGCTGGCAGTAGATGCCGCCGGAGGCGATCGTGGCGTAGACGTTCGCCATGTCGATCGGCGCGATGTTCATCGACCCGAGGATCGAGTAGGGGGCGTTGAGATCGGGGTACGCGGCATCCGCCTCGTACGTCTTGTGACCATCGGCGAGGGTCACGCCCAGCCGGTCGGCCACCTTGTTGACGTCGCACACGGTGAGCTTCTCGGCCATGGCGAAGAACCCGGTGTTCAGTGAATCGGCGGTGAACTGGTACGGCGTGCTGGTGTAACCGCGCGAGTTCTCGAAGTTGCCGATGTCGGCACCGACGACAGTTTGCATGCCTTCATCGCAGCCGCGGTCGATCTTGAAGTTGCGCACGGTGCCGTTGAGCACCTCGTTGATCGAGTGGCCCTTCTCCAGCCAATCGAGCAGTGTGAAGACCTTGTAGGTCGATCCGACGTTGAATCCATTCGACCCGCCGTTGGCTTTGCGCGTGTTGAAGTTGATCGAGGAGTACGAGCGGTCGGATTCGAGCTGCGCCGCCGACTGCGAGTACAGGGTGTTCTGCGCCATCGAAAGCACGCGTCCGGTGCCGACCTCGATCTGCACGGCGGTCGAGCCGAGTTCGATCCCCTCCATAGTGGCGGGGACGATCGAGAGGGACTCCTCCGCGGCGCGCTGCAGGTCCATGTCGATCGTGGTGTAGATGCGGTAGCCTCCGCGACGCAGATTCTGTTTGCGCTCGTCGGGGGTCTCGCCGAAGACTGGGTCGTTCTCCACGATCGTGCGCACATAGTCGCAGAAGTATGCCGATCGACCGGCCATCTGGCATCCCTGATCGGTCGGGGTGATGTTCGGAGTGATCGGCTCGGCCTTGGCCGCGTCGTACTCCTCCTGCGTGATCTTGCCGTCGGTCAGCATGCGCCACAGCACGTAGTCGCGCCGCTCGAGCGTCTTGGCGTAGCCGTTGGCCGCGCCGTTGGACTCGTTGTCGGGGCGGTCGATGCGGTAGCCGTTGGGTTCCTGCACCATGCCGGCGAGGGTCGCGGCCTGGCTCAGGGTGAGGTTCGCGGCATCCACCCCGAAGTAGTACTTCGATGCGGCGCCGATGCCGTAGTTCTGCCCGCCGAAGTTGACGATGTTGAGGTAGCCGAGAAGGATCTCGTCCTTCGTGTACGTCTTCTCCAGCTGGATGGCGAAGCGCATCTCCTGCAGCTTGCGCTGCAGGCCGCCCTCGCCGATGTCGGAGTTCGTGGCCTCCCAGTAGCAGGCCTGCTTCTCTTCTTCGGTCGTGGCATCCTCTTCGCAGCGCTGCACGAGGATGTTCTTGACGTACTGCTGGCTGATCGACGAGCCGCCGCGGCTGGAGGTGCCCCGCACGTTGGCGAGCACGGCGCTCATGGTGCCGGCGAGGTCGACGCCGCCGTGCTTGTAGAAGTTCTTGTCCTCGCTGGAGAGCACGGCGTCGTAGACGAGCGGGCTGATCTGATCGAACTCCAGCGGCACACGGTTCTGGTCGTAGAAACGGGCGATCATCGCCGGCTCACCGTTGACGGTGGCGTAGATCTCGGTGGACTCCATGAGGTCGTCGATCTCGAGGTAGCTCGGCATGTTGTCGAACATCGAGATCGCGTTGCTCGCGGCGTAGCCCGAGACGGCGATCGCGGGGGTGACCGTGGCGGTGACCAGGATGCCGGCGACGGTGCTGAGCCCGACCAGGCCCAGGAGTCCCCCGAGCACGCCACTGGTCGTCCGTTTCTTGTGGGGCATAGGGTGATCGTAAGCCAAAATCCTGGGCGAAGCCTCGACAGGACATCGTGCGTCGCGCCACGGGCGAGAGGCGCCGGCCGCCCCGCAACCCGAGACCTGGAGCCGTCATGACCACGTGGGAATACCTCACCACCCCCTTGCTGATCCACAACACGGCAGCGATCCTGAACAACTGGGGCAAGCAGGGCTGGGAGCTCGTGCAGGTGGTGACCGGTCCGGAAGGCGGCCTCGTCGCCTACTTCAAGCGGCCGACCGGCGGCGGTTCCGACAACGCGGGACTGAGCGCCGCGGCGCAGGCCGCCCGTCAGTTCGAACAGGAGTGATCATGACCGTCTCCGAGCGTCTGGCCCAGCTGGGGATCGAACTTCCCGCCGTCGTTCCCCCTGTCGCCGCGTACATCCCGGCCAAGGTGCACGGCGATCTCGTCTACACCTCCGGGCAGCTGCCGATGGTCGCGGGGTCCATGCCCGCAACAGGCAAGGTTGGTGACGGGCACGGACTGGTCCCCGCCGCCGACGCCGCCGACTACGCGCGGCAGTGCGCGCTCAACGCCCTCGCCGCCGCCGCGGCGGCCGTCGGGGGAGTGGACCGCATCGCCGGGGTGCTCAAGGTGACCGGCTTCGTGGCATCTGTCCCGGAGTTCACGGGGCAGCCCGGGGTCGTCAACGGTGCCAGCGAGGTGCTCGGCGAGATCTTCGGCGATGACGGACGCCACGCCCGCTCGGCCGTCGGGGTGACGGCGCTGCCGCTGGACAGCCCGGTCGAAGTGGAAGTCATCTTCACGCTCGTCTGAGCGAGGGCACCCGCCGAGCCGCCACCTGGTGCTTCGACAACAGGCAGAATCCCCGGGACAGGACAATTCCTCGCGAACCGTCCTGTCCCGGGGATTTCTCCTGTGTGCGGACGGCTGCTGCTCAGGCCGTCATCGGAGTGCGACGGCGCAGCACGGATGCCGCGACGAACAGGACCGCGCCGCCGACCAGCAGGCCGAGGCCGGCCGCCGCCGGCGGGGCGACGGCACCCCCGGTCACCGCGAGCACGCCGCGCTGCACGGTGACGTCAGAGATGAGCACGATGCCCAGGTCGCGGTAGTCGAGGATCAGGTGGTGCGCGCCGTTCGGCACGGGCCCCAGGTTGAACGCGCCGGTCACCGTGCCGCGGTTCCACTGCACCGTGCCGATCGCCACCGGTGTGGAGCGCATGTTCCCGATGATGCTCGATCGGGAGTCCTGTACCTTTCGGAGGAAATTGGTCATGACGTCGAACGCCTCGTTGCGCTTGTTGCTGAGGCTCTGCAGCCGGAGCATGTCCATCTGCTGGCTGTTGCCCACGGAGTCCATCTCGGTCTTCAGCAGCTCGCGGAGGCGCTCAGCGTGAGGTCGTCCGTCCGCGGCGGTCGCATCGAGGAACGGATGCACGGTGCCGGTTGCTCTGACCGCGGCGACGGCTGTGGCGAAGGTGCCGTCCGTCGGTGCGGCCAGATATGCGTTCAGGGCGGTGCGGGCGTCGTTGAGCAGCCCGAGCCGCACGTTGCGCGCCTGCACGTCTGCGATCTGTGCGGCCAGCTGCTGTTCGAGCAGTGAGCCGCGGCCCGACTGCACCATCTGCAGCGCCGTCGCTAGATCGAGCGCCGCGATGCCGCCCCCGGCCGGCGAGACGCCGGGCATCCCGGCCAGCACGGGAGCCTGCGCCTGGCGGAGCGGGGGTGCCTGCGACGGCGGTACCTGCCAGGCGAGGCCGAGGATCTGGCCCACATCGTTCACCAGCGGGACGGTGTCGTTCGGTGTGGCAGTCAGGCCGAGGAGCGCGCCCAGGTCGCCTTCGGTGATGTCGCTGAGCGCCGCCCCCAGACCAGAGGCGCCGCCAAGAGCCAGCGGTGCCGGGGAGGACGGCGGATCGGGCGTGGGGGTCGGAACCGGGGTGGGCGCGGGGGTCGGAACCGGGGTGGGCGCGGGGGTCGGAACCGGGGTGGGCGTCGGAGCCGGCGTGGGACTCGGGTCGGGAGTCGGTGTGGGCACCGGGGTCGGCGTCGGCGTCGGCGTCGGGTTCTGCGCTGCCAGCGCGAAGGTACGGTCGATGGTCAGTGCGGTGGGGCCGGAGTCGCCGCGCGGCAGTGCGAACGACGGGTTCGCCGCAGGCTGCTCCGACGCGAGGTCGTAGCCCGGCGGGGGGATCAGTGAGACGCTGTAGTGGGCGGCCGAGGACGTCGGCAGCGCGCCGCCGGCGAACGATCCGTCAGCTGCGACCGGGATCCGCTGCACCGTGCTGCCGCCGCTGGAGACGACGAGCACCGCGCCGCTGAGATCGCTCACCGCGTCGCCGTCAGCCGTGGCGGCGGCCCTCCCGGCGATCGTTCCGTAGTCGCCCCAGAAGCTGACGCCCACGGGATCCGGCCCGGCCAGCACGAATTCCGTCCGCACCTCCGGCGACTCGAGGTCGCCGGAGGCTCCAGGCCAGACGGCATCCACCACGGCCTGCGTCGCATCGCTCTCGACCTCGAGCAGCACCGTGCCGTCGGCGCCGGTCGTGCCCGCGGCGAGCGCGCGCCCGTCGCCGTACGGGTCCCGGACGGCGACTTCCACCCCGGCGAGCGGAGCGGGGGACGTGCCGTCGTCGATCCGGACGACAACCCTGACGGGATGGGTGGCGCTGCTGTCAGCGTGGGCCGCTGCGGGGACGGTCATCAGGACCAGTCCGGCGACGGCGACGATGGCTCCAGCGAGCCGAGCTCGGGTGGCAAGGGGATGGGGGTGCGTCCGCGGGGTCATGCACGGCCTTTCATTGGTTGCAGCCCAAGTATGGACTGTGTCCAAAGTTGAGCACAAGTCAACGCGGCGTACAGTGGGTGTGGGACGAGGGGGCACCATGGCCGAGGGTCTGCGAGAGCGCAAGAGGCGCGCGGCGAAGCGTGCGATGGAGCGCGCTGCGGTCGATATCGCCTATGACGAGGGCGTGAGCGCCGTGACCGTCGACCGCGTGTGCGAGGCGGCGATGGTCTCCCGCAGCACGTTCTTCAATTACTTCTCATCGCTGGAGCAGGCGATCTTCGGCTCCCCCCTCTCCTACGACCCGGAACTGACGGAGGAGATCCTCAGCCAGCACCCCGACGACCTGGTCCTCGCGGCCAGCCTGATCGTCATGGAGTCGGTCCGCGGCCAGGCGGACGACGAGGTCACGCGGCGCCGGTTCGCGCTGTTCGCGCGCGAACCCGGCACGACCAGCAGGGTCTCGTGGGCCAGCCATCAGAGCCGGGAAGGGCTCATCGCCGTCGTCGCGGCCTGGCTCGACCGGCATCCTGAACGTGCGCGCCTCACCGACGCTGACCATCAGACCGAGGCCCGACTCACCGTGGCGTTCTCCATCATGCTCGGCGACGAGGTGCAGCGGTTCGCCCGGGAGGTCGACGGGGTCGTGCTGATCGAGCCCGAGACCTTCCGCACGGCACGGCGCCGGATGGCGGCGATCAGCACCCCGGTCGACTGATCGCCGCCACCCGGTTCACTTCACCTGCGCGGAGATGACGCTCATGACCATGGTGTCGGCGAGCGTCGTGGTGTCTCCGACTTCGCGTCCTTCGGCGACGTCACGCAGCAGGCGACGCATGATCTTGCCCGAGCGGGTCTTCGGCAGCTCGCCCACGATGTAGACGTCGCGAGGGCGGGCGATGGGGCCGATCTGCTCGCCGACCCAGGCTCGCAGGCTGTCAGCCAGGCCCTCGGGCGCGTGAGCGGACAGATAGCTCTGCTTGATGATGACGAAGGCCACCACCGCCTGCCCGGTGGTCTCATCGGACGCTCCCACGACCGCCGATTCGGCGACCGCCTCGTTGGCCACCAGGGCCGACTCGATCTCGGTGGTCGACAGGCGGTGCCCCGAGATGTTCATGACGTCGTCGACGCGTCCCATGAGCCACACGTCGCCGTCCTCGTCCAAGCGCGCCCCGTCGCCGGCGAAGTAGTATCCCTGCTTCTTGAATTTGTCCCAGTACGTCTCCACGAACCGGTCGGGGTCGCCCCAGATGCCGCGCAGCATGCTCGGCCAGGGCTCGGTCACCACGAGCAGACCGCCGTTGCCGTTGCCGACGTGGGTGCCGTCCTCATCGACGACGTCGATCGAGATGCCCGGGACCGCCACCTGAGCCGAGCCGGGCTTGGTCTCGGTCACGCCGGGGAGGGCGGAGATCATGATCGCCCCGGTCTCGGTCTGCCACCACGTGTCGACGATCGGGGCGGTCTTGCCGCCGATGATCTTGCGGTACCACATCCATGCCTCGGGGTTGATGGGCTCGCCCACCGAGCCCAGCAGCCGAAGCGAGGACAGGTCGAAGCGCTGCGGCACCTCGCGCCCGATCTTCATGAACGAGCGGATCGCGGTGGGCGCGGTGTAGAGGGTCGTGACCTTGTACTTCTCCACCAGCTCCCACCAGCGACCGGGGTGCGGCGTGTCGGGCGTGCCCTCGTAGAGCACCTGGGTGGCGCCGTTGGAGAGCGGACCGTAGGTCACGTAGCTGTGGCCGGTGACCCAGCCGATGTCGGCCGTGCACCAGAAGATGTCCGTCTCGGGGTGGATGTCGTGGACGATCCGGTTGGTGAAGGTCGTCTGGGTGAGGTATCCGCCCGAGGTGTGCAGAATCCCCTTGGGCTTTCCGGTGGTTCCCGAGGTGTAGAGGATGAAGAGCGGGTTCTCGGCGGGGAAGGGCTGCGCTTCGTGCTCGGGGGAGGCGTCGGCGACGACGTCGTGCCACCACAGGTCGCGGCCCTCGGTCCACTCCACGGCGTTGCCCCCGCGGCGCACCACCAGCACGTGCTCCACGGTCTCTTGCGGGCCGGAGCCGTTGCGGTCGGCCAGCGCCATGTCGACGGCGGGCTTGAGGGCCGACACCT
>NZ_JANJFJ010000735.1:0-595 GCF_024626565.1 Microbacterium sp. zg.Y909 | reverse complement strand
GCGGCATCGACCTGGCGCTGCGCCCCGGCGCGGTGCAGGGGCTGGCCGGCGAATCGGGGTCGGGCAAGAGCATGACCGCGATGGCGGTTCTCGGCCTGCTGCCGGCCGGGGGCACAGCGAGCGGGTCGATCCGGCTCGGCGACGAAGAGCTCATCGGGATGCCGTCACGCCGGTACCGCGCCGTCCGGGGCCGTCGCATCGGGATGGTGTTCCAGGACCCGTCGGCGAGCCTGCATCCGCAGCTCACCGTCGGCGCGCAGCTGACGGACGTGATGCGCACCCACCTCGGCCTCTCGCGGGCACAGGCGCGCACGCGGGCTGCGGAGCTGCTCGACCGCGTGCGGGTGCCGCATCCCGACGCCGCGCTGAAGAAATTTCCGCACCAGTTCTCCGGGGGGCAGCGCCAGCGGGTGGCGATCGCGATCGCGCTGGCCTGCGACCCGGAGGTGCTGCTGGCCGACGAGCCGACCACGGCGCTCGACGTCACCGTGCAGGCCGGCATGCTGCACCTGCTGCGCGACCTGGCGATCGAGCGGAACCTCGCCGTGCTCCTCGTCACCCACGACCTCGGTGTGATGAGCGCCATCGCCGACGA
>NZ_JANJFJ010000734.1:0-596 GCF_024626565.1 Microbacterium sp. zg.Y909 | reverse complement strand
GGCGAGACCATCACGATCAAGGAGGGCTCGTTCGCCGGCCTTCCCGGTTCGATCAGCGAGATCAAGCCCGAGAGCGGCAAGCTCACGGTGCTCGTCTCCCTGTTCGAGCGCGAGACCCCGGTCGAGCTGTCGTTCGACCAGGTCACCAAGCTCTGACCGCATTCGGTCACGAAGGACGCCCCGCAGCCGATCGGCCGCGGGGCGTTCGTCGTCGTGAGGTGCGGTAGACTGTCGTGGTTTGCGTGTGGATTTCGCGCGCGCAGGCACACCGCGGTCCGGAAGGGCCGGAATCGCGGGAGAACCGGCTGCTCCGGCATCCGATTCGAGAGAGGAAGAAGCATGGCACCCAAGAAAAAGGTGACCGGCCTGATCAAGCTCCAGATCAAGGCCGGCGCCGCGAACCCCGCGCCGCCGATCGGTCCGGCGCTCGGTCAGCACGGCGTCAACATCATGGAGTTCTGCAAGGCGTACAACGCCGCGACCGAGTCGCAGCGCGGCAACGTCATCCCCGTGGAGATCACCGTCTACGAGGACCGCAGCTTCACGTTCATCCTGAAGACGCCGCCGGCCGCAGAGCTCATCAAGAAGGCCGCCGG
>NZ_JANJFJ010000733.1:0-600 GCF_024626565.1 Microbacterium sp. zg.Y909 | reverse complement strand
CGTGATCCTCATGGGTCTGGTCCGCGTACGCGCGCGCAAAGCGGAGGATCTCTTCTTCGAAAGCGACTCCTCGTCCGATGTACGCGGCGATCGCCGCCGGGTCGCCGCTGCGGGCGTGCGCCTTCGCGAGAGTGCGACCGCAGGCCTTGGCGAACTGAGGGAGGTACGCCGCGATCTCGGCTCCCTTGGGGATGATCTTCATGTCGCGGTACTGACGCACGTAGTAGTCGGTGCCGTCGACGCGCATGTGGCCGAGGAAGATGTCGGCGGCGGACTGCATGAGGCGCTGACCTACGACGACGCGCTCGCCGTGGTTCGAGAACTCGCTCGGGCCCAGGAACTCCTCGTACACCGAGGCGGCGGCCTGCTTCGCCTGCAGGAACAGCGGCTGACGCCCGCTGTCACCCTCCAGAAGATGCAGCCAGACGCGCATTCCGACGCTCCCGACGCCGACGATCTGCCGGACCGAGTCGCTGCGGGTGAATCGATCGACGAGCCGGCGCAGGTGGGGCGGGATGGAGGCGAGGTAGGTGTCATAGACCTGCCGATAGGCACGGATGCGCTCTTCCTCGCTCATCCCTTCGTCGATCCGCTTCATCG
>NZ_JANJFJ010000732.1:0-625 GCF_024626565.1 Microbacterium sp. zg.Y909 | reverse complement strand
CTCGAGGTCGCGGTCGTGTCCGCCGTCCCCTTCGCCTGAGGCCGCCTCACGCACGCTCGGACACTGCGCGGCCGTGACGATCTCCGTCGTCTCATTCCTCACGTGGGGGACAAGGATGCCGACAACGTAGCCGCAGCGGCCGGAGCGGGCTACTGTGCCCGGCATGGGCGACGCGCGGCGGGGGGAACGAGCCGCCACCGTGCGCGCGTGGACCTTTGCCGCGATCATCGGCATCGGGATCGGCGCCGCGATGGAGGCGGCGCTCGGCGACGTGGTGCTGGGTATCGGTCTGGGCATGTGCTCCGCGGTGGTCTTCGCCGTCGCGTTCCAGCCCTCGGTGGACCTGGACCCGGGCGAGGCAGTCGGCGTCGCTGCGCCAGCGGTGGCCGAGCCGGGTCCCGCGCCCGTCGCCGATGAGCACCTCATCACAGCGGAGCCGCACGTGCTCGACGGTGACGGTGACCCCGCGCGGGACGCCGACCCCGACCGCTACGCCGCGGAGTGAGCCGCGGCCTCGAGCCGCTTGCGCAGGAACGTCACGACGTCGTCGAGCTCCTCCTGCGAGACGCTGTGGGTGAGGCCGGTGTAGACCCGGCCGCTCAGGTCGACGTGCTCGGGCAGCCAC
>NZ_JANJFJ010000731.1:0-639 GCF_024626565.1 Microbacterium sp. zg.Y909 | reverse complement strand
TCGACGGTCATACGTTGTTTCAGTCCTCCAGGACGGCTTCGAACAGCGTCAGCACTTCGGCCTGCGGTTCGGTGAGGGTGAGGGTGACGACGGGACGTCCGTGGGTCCCGGCGAGCACGGTGGCGTCTCCGGCGGCTTGTGCCCGGATGAGCTCGCCGAAGGTGAAGGGGCGACCCGGGATCTCCAGGTCGACTTCTCCGGCATCGAGGATCTGCACGAAGACGCCGTTGGCGGGGCCGCCCTTATGGTACTGCCCGGTGGAGTGCAGGAACCGCGGACCCCAGCCGAACGTCGTGGGGCGGCCGCTGTCGGCCGCGACCATCTCGCGCAGACCCGCCAGCTGCGAAAGGTCGAGCCGGTCGACATAGGCCTGCAGCGACACGTAGCCGTCGGAAGGAACGCGCGCCCAGAGCGACTCCAGAACGCCGGCAACGGTGCCCGACACGGCGAGTGCCGGATCCGAGACGCGCACCTCCACGCCCTGCTGGACGAAGGCGGGTGCCGACGGAGCAGGGCGGACCTCGAGCATGCCGCGCGCGGCGACCTTGGCTGCTTCCACGTCGGGCTGATCGAAGGGGTTCACGCCGAGCAGGCGGCAGGCGATCGCGGTCGCGTACTCCCACACCACCAGCTGCGCGC
>NZ_JANJFJ010000730.1:0-640 GCF_024626565.1 Microbacterium sp. zg.Y909 | reverse complement strand
GGCCCGCGAGGGTGGTGGCATCCAGGTCGAGGGAGTCGACGCCGGCGACGTTGAAAACGACCGCGATGGGGGAGATGTAGGTCGGCAGCTGCAGGATGTCGGAACCCTCGGTGCAGCCGGCGAAGGTGCCTTTGAGCTCCTCGGTCGTGAAGGGGCGGTCTGAGCCGGCGAACGCGACGGCGCCGGCCTGGAACGACTCGCGGCCGGCGCCCGAGCCGGCGGAGTCGTAGGTGACCTCGACGCCGGGGTTGGCGGTCTGGAAGCCCGCAGTCCACGCCTGCACGGCGACCTCCTGCGACGATGCGCCGGCGCCCGCGATGTCGCCGGACAGATCGCTGTCGCTGACGGCTCCGAGGTTGCGTTCGTTGACCGCGCAGCCGGTGAGGGTCAGGGCGGCCACGGCGGTCAGCGCGCCGATCTGGGCGAAACGGGGGAGCTTCACTGTGATCCTTCGGTGTCGGGCCGGCCCGCGTGCGGGAACCGCCGCGACGGTAGAGAGCGACTGTTACGAGAGTGCGCTTTCCAAGTGAACGAAAGGTGAACAGCCCCCGCGCTCGCGAGTGAGTATTCAACGCGTCGAGTGAGTATTCAAGGCGTCGGGTGAGTACTCGCCGCGAATACTCGCTCGGCGGCGGCGGCC
>NZ_JANJFJ010000729.1:0-671 GCF_024626565.1 Microbacterium sp. zg.Y909 | reverse complement strand
GAGCGGAAGCCGCTGGAGGTCAGGTTGCGGTTGACCACCAGGCTCACCGCCTCGCCCACCGTGTAGCGCCGCACGTCGTCGGCGGTCGCGACGACGGACTCGAGGTCGGTGCCGGTGGCCAGCAGCAGCCGGGTCCAGTCGTCGTCGCCGAGGCTCAGCGGGTCGCCGGCCGCTTCTTCGGCGAGGCGGGCGATGGTGGTGCCGGCGCCTCGGCGTGCGTAACTCCTCGAATCCTGCGCGTGCGGGGCGGAATCGGCCGCGGAGGGAGCCGAAGGGTCGGTTTTCGAGGAGTTGCGGGCAGGCGCGCCGGGTGCCGACGCCCCGGCGGGCTGCTCGGGGGCGTGCGATGCCGGCTCGGGCGGGGTCTTCCGACTCGCCGACCCGCCGGCCTCCGCAGAAGCCACGGCCGCGAGCCCTGACATCGGGTCGGCCAGCGCCGTGACCGGCGCGTGCATCGCCGGGTCGAGCCACTCGTCCGCGCGGTGGATGTACTCCGGGTGGGCGGTGAGCCGCTCGCGCAGCGTGAAGCCGAGATCGGCGGTGCGGCGCGCCAGGTCGTCCAGGTGCGGCCAGGGTCGCTCGGGGTTGACGTGGTCGGCGGTCACGGGCGACACCCCGCCCCAGTCGTCCGCGCCCGCCCGCACCAGCAGCGCGAACTCCGTCGGATCCGA
>NZ_JANJFJ010000728.1:0-679 GCF_024626565.1 Microbacterium sp. zg.Y909 | reverse complement strand
AGGCCGTCCGAGCACAGCAGCCACCGGTCGCCGGGCTGGGTGGGCATGATGAACGTGTCGAGTTCGGGGTCGGCGTCGGTGTCGCCCAGCACGCGCATGAGCACGGAGCGGCGGGGGTGGTACCGCGCCTCCTCCGGAGTGATGCGCCCGGAGTCCACCAGCCGCTGCACGAACGTGTGGTCGGTGGTGATCTGTGTCAGCGTGCCCTCACGGTAGAGATAGACCCGCGAGTCGCCGATGTGGGCCAGCACCGCGTAGTCGTCGACCATGATCAGCGCGCTGACGGTGGTGCCCATGCCCGCGAGCTCCGGCTGCGCCTTGACCGTCTCGATCAGCCGTGTCGCGGTGTCGGCGATCGCGTCGCGCAGCGCCCGCTCGGCATCCGAGGGGGAATCGTACGAGTGGTCGAGGGCGGAGAGACGGTTGATGGCGATGCTCGAGGCGACGTCACCGCCGGCGTGACCGCCCATACCGTCGGCGACGGCGAACAGGTTCGATCCCGCGTAGCCGGAGTCCTGGTTGTTGGAGCGCACCTTGCCGGTGTGCGATATCGCCACGCTCGAACCCTGGAACACCATGCGCCGACGTTCCGCTTACTTCCGCAGCTCGAAGGTCGTCGCGCCGACCTTGATGGGGGCGCCGACCTTGATCGCGACGGGGGCGGCGACGCGCTGCCCGT
>NZ_JANJFJ010000727.1:0-683 GCF_024626565.1 Microbacterium sp. zg.Y909 | reverse complement strand
CCGCGGCGGCTCGGGCGCCGCGGGCGCCGCGGGCGGCTCCGCGTCAGGCGGGGCCGTCGGCGGCTGCGGCGGCTCGTAGGGCGGCGGCTGGGTGGCCGCGGGCGGCTGATAGCCGGCGGGCGCAGCAGGCGGCTGATAGCCGGCGGGCGGCGCGGGGGGCTGGTATCCGGCGGGCGGCTGGTAACCGGCGGGCGGCTGGTAACCGGCGGGCGGGTAGGCGCCCGTGGCGGGGGGCGGCGGGTAGGCGGCGTAGCCGGCAGCGGGGTACTGCCCCACGGCCGGGGTCTGCACCGGAATGCCCGACCACCGTGTGGTGTCACGCAGGAACGAGTTCGCCCAGGGCGCCGGCGGAACGGCGAGGGTCCACCGGGAGCGGTCGAACGCGAGGATGCCGAGCCACACGATCGACAGGAAGATGTAGAGCACCACCCAGACGGGCTCCTTCTGCAGCTTCATTCCCACGCGGTACGCGCCGAGGATCGTGTAGACCCCGGCGGCGAGGAAGAAGAGCGACCCGACGCCCACAGGGGCGAGGAGGATCCCGGCACCCCACGCAATGAGCAGCCACCAGGGGTTCAGATCACCGAGCTTGACGAAGACCATCGTGTTGTAGATCGGAACCCACGCGCGCCAGCGGCCCTGCACGCCCGCTTTGTCGAAGATCTTCATCATGAACAGCGACG
>NZ_JANJFJ010000726.1:0-684 GCF_024626565.1 Microbacterium sp. zg.Y909 | reverse complement strand
CCCAGGCCGAGGCCCGCATCCTGATGCTGGCGTCGAACAACATCCTGAAGCCGTCCGACGGCCGCCCGGTGACCCTGCCCTCGCAGGACATGATCATCGGCCTCCACCACCTGACCACGGTCAAGGAGGGCGCCACCGGCGAGGGTCGCGTGTTCGGCTCCGTCGGCGAGGCGATCCTCGCCAAGGACGAGGGCACCCTCGACCTGCAGGCGAAGGTCCGCATCCGCATCCGCGGTCTGTCGTTCCTCGAGGGCGAAGCGCCCGAAGGCTACGAGCGCCACGGTCTCGTGGACGCCTCGCTCGGCCAGGCGATCTTCAACGACACCCTTCCCAAGGGCTACCCGTTCGTTCGCGAGCAGGCCGACAAGGGCAAGCTGTCGCAGATCGTGAACAAGCTGGCCGAGGAGTACCCCAAGGTCGAGGTCGCAGCTTCGCTGGACCGCATCAAGGATGCCGGCTTCTACTGGGCCACCCGTTCGGGTGTCACCGTCGCCCTCAGCGACATCCTGACGCCGCCGAACAAGGCCGAGATCGTCGCCGGCTACGAGAAGCAGGCTGCGAAGGTCACCGCGCAGTTCGAGAAGGGTCTCACCACCGACGCCGAGCGTCGTCAGGAGCTCATCAAGATCTGGACCGAGGCCACCGACGAGGTGCAGAAGGCCATGCGGGACAACTTCCCGGCCG
>NZ_JANJFJ010000085.1:0-14761 GCF_024626565.1 Microbacterium sp. zg.Y909 | reverse complement strand
GCCACGAGCGCAGCCTCGGCGCCCTCGTGCGCCGCCGCATGGGCACGGCCGTGCTCGAGCGGCTCGTTGCCCCCGTGACCACCGGCGTGTACTCCGCACGCCCCGACGACATCGACGTCGACCTCGCAGCCCCGGGCCTCAACAACGCCCTCACCCGCACCGGTTCGCTGTCGGGCGCCGTCGCGCAGCTGCGTGGCGGCCGCGCCGTCGTGCCCGGCCAGGCGGTGCAGGGACTCGCCGGCGGCATGACCCGCCTCGTGGATGCGCTCGTCGAGCGGCTGACCGAACTGGGCGTCGAGCTGCGCGTCGGCACTGCGGCCCGGGAGATCGTCCGTGAGGGCGACGGGTGGGCCGTCGTTGTCGACGCCGCGCCGGCTGTCGCCGACACCTCCACCGGTGCGCCGGCCGGCGACAGCCCGAGCCCCGCACCGGTCGACAGGATCCCCGCGCACACCGTGATCGTCGCCACCCCCGAAGCGCAGGCGCGCCATCTGCTCGCCCCGGTGTCCAGCCTCGACCCGGGGAGCGTGACGGCGCCGGTGGTCGAGATCGTGACGCTCGTCGTCGATGCGCCGGAACTGGATGCCGCGCCCCGCGGCACCGGCGTGCTCACCGTTCCCGGCTCCCACACCGCCAAGGCACTGACGCACGCCACGGCGAAGTGGCAGTGGCTGCGCGAGGCGACGCCCCACCACATCCTGCGCGTGTCGTTCGGCGCGCAGGGCGAGGCCCCCGCGACGGAAGCACTCGACGACGACGCGGCCGCGGCCCTCGCCCTGTCCGAGGCCGCCGCGCTGCTGGGTGTGCCGCTGCAGCCATCGCAGCTGCGCGCTTCGCACCGCGAGCGCTACGTGCAGTCCCAGCCGGCCGCCGTGATCGGTCGTGCCTCGGTGGCCGCCGCCGGACGCGAGGCCGTGCACGCCGTGCCGGGCCTCGCGGTCGTCGGCGCCTGGCTGTCGGGCACGGGGCTGGCGCAGGTCGTTCCCGACGCGATCGCCGAGGCGGAGCGCGTGCGGCGCGAAGCGCTCTGGGGCGGCGCGGCCGGCGTCGACTAACCCAGGACGCTGCGGCGCGCAACCCCGGATACCCGGGACGGCATACAGGGCTAATGTGGGGGCACACGAAGCACTCCCAACGAGCGTGAGGAGACCCCATGAGGGGCAAGATTGGACTCGTCGTCGGACTCGCTGCGGGCTACGTACTGGGCACCCGGGCCGGTCGCGAACGCTATGAGCAGATCAAGGAAAAGGCCTCGAAGGTCTGGGATCTCGACCCGGTGCAGGAACAGGTCGGCAAGGTCAAGGAACTCGGAAAGACGGCCGCGATGGCCTTTCCGACGGCTGTCTGGGACAGCGCCGTCAAGGTGACGAAGGCCGCGACGAAGCGCGGCGACTCCGCCGGTGAGCGCCTCGACGCCGCGATCGACGCCGGCAGGGACTCGGTCGACGAGGTCGCCGAAGGCGCCGAGACGACCGCAGCGCAGGTCAAGCAGGCCGCGCACGAGGCACTGGACGACGTCAAGAAGGCCGCGGACAGCTGACATGACCACACCTCGCGGATTCCGCGATCGCAGCGACGACAGCCTGCTGACGCTGATCGGCGAGCTGCCCGAGCTCGTGCGCAACCTCGTCATGGCCGAGTTCAACGCGGCGAAGACGTGGGCGAAGAAGACGGGCAAGGATGCCGGCATCGGCGGCGTCTGGGTCGTCGCGGCGCTGTTCGTGCTGTTCTGGTCGATTCCGGTTCTGGGCGCGTTCATCATCATCGGACTGTCGTCCTGGTGGCCCGCGTGGCTGTCGGCGCTCGTGGTCTTCGTCGTGATGATCGTGATCACCGCCGTGCTGGCGCTGCTCGGCATCCTGCGATTCCGCAAGCTCTCGCGCCGGGACAACCCCGGCCAGGCGATCTCCACCGACGCCAAGATCGTGAAGGACGCTGTCAATGACTATTGACCGATCGACGCCCGTCCCGGTGCCCCGCACCGCTGTGCCGCTGGGCATCGCCGACCCGGTGGAGCAGGCCAGGGCCGAACTCAAGGCGGCCCTCTCGGCGATCGAGGAGAAGGCGAACGTCTCGAAGCGGGTCGGCGAGGCGACGGACCGCCGCGTCGCCGAGGCCCGTGCCTTCGCCCGTCGCAACCCCAACGCCGCCATCGCGGCGACGGCCGGAGCGGCCATCGCCGTCGGCCTGACGGTGTGGGGAATCGTGCGCCTCATCGCGCGCTGAACCGACCATTCGCATACACCGCCACCGCCGGCGCCCACCAGCGCCGGCGGTTTGGCGTGCGGCCGAGCGGAAGAGAGACTTGAGGCATGTCCGACACCGCTTACACCCTCTGGTCCGTGCTGCGCCGCGACCCCTCGCGCCCCGTCACCGACACCGATCCCGCCGAGCTGGAGCGCGTCGTGGCCGATCTGGCCGGCGCCGGCACCACCGTGCGCGGGTTCTATGACGTCAGCGGTCTGCGCGCCGACGCGGACGTGATGATCTGGATGCACGGGCCCACTGCCGAGGGCCTGCAGCGGGACCTCAGGGCGCTGCGGCGCACCGCCCTGCTCGCACCGCTGCTGCCCACGTGGAGCGCCATGGGCGTGCACCGCGACGCCGAGTTCAACCGCGCCCACGTGCCCGGCTTCCTCCGCGGCATCGCGGCCAAGCAGTGGCTCACCGTCTACCCGTTCGTGCGCAGCTACGAGTGGTACCTGCTGCCCGACGAGGAGCGTCGCGGCATGCTCGCCGACCACGGGCGCAAGGGCGCCGCGTTCACCGGAGTGGTCGCCAACACGGTGGCATCCTTCGCCCTGGGCGACTGGGAGTGGCTCCTGCCCATGGAGGCCGACGAGCTGACGGACCTCGTCGACATGATGCGCGAGCTTCGCTACACCGAGGCGCGCCGTCACGTGCGCGAGGAGGTGCCGTTCTTCACCGGCCGCCTCGTCACGCCGGCCGACCTCGCCGAGGTGCTGCGATGAGGATGCCGCGATGACCCGCCCGTTCCGCCTCGGCACCCGCCGCAGCGCCTTGGCCATGGCCCAGTCGCAGCAGGTCGCCGATGCCCTCGCGGCGGCTGCCGGCCGACCGGTCGAGCTCGTGCCGATCGTCTCCGAGGGCGACGTGTCGCGTGCCTCGCTGTCGCAGATCGGCGGCACCGGGGTCTTCGCGACCCGGCTGCGTGAAGCGCTCGTCGCGGGGGAGTGCGACCTGCTCGTCCATTCGCTGAAGGACCTGCCGACCACCCAGCCCGAGGGGCTCGTCATCGCCGCGATCCCGCAGCGCGAAGACGCCCGCGACGTCGTGGTCACCCGCGACGGCACGCCGCTGCACCTGATGGCCGCCGGTGCGCGCGTGGGCACCGGTTCGCCGCGCCGCCGCGCGCAGGTGGTGCGGCGCAACCCCCGCGTCGAGCTGCACGACCTGCGCGGCAACGTCGACTCCCGCCTGCAGCGGGTGCGCGACGGACAGCTGGATGCCGTCATCCTCGCCGCCGCCGGTCTGTCGCGGATCGGTCTGGACCTCGGCGACCTGCACCTCGAGCCCCTGGGGCTCGCGGCGTGGCCGACCGCACCGGGCCAAGGCGCCCTCGCGATCGAGACGCTGGCCGACGGCCCCGACGACCTGCGGGCAGCCGTCGCACTCCTCGACCACCTCGACACGCGCCTGGCCGTGACGGCCGAACGCACGGTGCTGTCCGTGCTCGAGGCCGGATGCCACGCCCCCTTGGGTGTGCACGCCGAGCTCTCAGGTGAGGACCTGCGCATCGACGCGAACGTGTACGCGCTGGACGGAAGTCGCCGAATCGGCCTGGACAGCGCCGCCGCCTTCCCACGGGAGTATGGTGGGACGACAGGCAGCGGCGATGGTGCGGATGCTGCCGAGGACGCGACCCCGATCGCGTACGCCGTACGCGCCGGGTCCGACGTTGCTCGTCGCCTGCTCGATAGAGGGGCAGCCGAACTGGTACCACGAGAGTCGACCCCATGAACACAACCCCCTGGCCACCGCCGCACGCCAAGCCGCTCACCGGCTGGCGTGTGCTCGTGCCGCGCGGGGGACCCTGGGGGGATGGCGTCGCGGCCACTCTTCGTTCGCAGGGCGCGACTCCCGTCATCGCACCGCTCATCAACTTCGCGCCGTCCACCGACGAGGCGACGCTCGAGAAGGCGCTGGCCGATCTGGCCGCGGGTGTCTTCGACTGGCTGACCGTCACGAGCGCGACCACGGTCGACGTGCTCTATGCCTATCGCGCGCGGATCCCGGCCAACACCAAGGTTGCCGCGGTCGGCGAGACCACCGCTGCCGCCCTGAGCGCCGTCGGCTACAAGGTCGACCTCGTGCCGGAGGTCGACAACTCCGCCGCAGGGATGGCCGATCAGCTGATCGCCCTCGAGAGCGAGCCCCGAGACATCCTGACGCTGCGCAGCGAGATCGCGAAGCCCGTGCTGACCGAGCGGCTCAGCGAGGGCGGCCACCGGGTGCGCAGCGTCGTGGCCTACCGCACCGTCGGCGTACCCGTGACGGAGAAGATCGCGCAGGACGTCGCGAGCGGCCGCATCAACGCCATCCTCGTCACCAGCGGCTCGGTCGCGCAGCAAGTGCGGGAGCAGTTTCCCGCGATCCCGCCGGCGACCGTGCTCGCCGCGATCGGACCGCGTACCGCCGAGGATGCCCGCCTTCTGGGCCTTCCCGTCGACACCGTGGCCGCCGAGCAGACCGTGGCGGCCCTCATCCGTGCGGTGGCGGAACTGGCGTTGCCGCACTCAGCCGACGAGACGGTGCCGTGAGCTACCCCGACCACCGCCCGCGTCGGCTGCGCCAGTCGCCGGCGGTCCGCCGCCTTGTGCGCGAGACGCACGTCGTCCCCGCCCAGCTCGTCCTTCCCGCGTTCATCCGGGAGGGGCTGGCCGAACCCGTCGCCATCGGCTCGATGCCGGGCGTCATGCAGCACTCGCTCGATTCGCTGCGGCGCGCCGCGACCGAGGCCGCCACGGCCGGGGTCGGCGGCATCATGCTCTTCGGCGTGCCGGCCGTGCGAGACGCCGTCGGTTCCGGGGCCGATGACCCTCGCGGCATCCTGAACGTCGCCACCGAGGCCCTGGTCGCCGAAGTCGGCGATGCGCTGGTCGTGCAGACCGACCTGTGCCTGGACGAATTCACCGACCACGGCCACTGCGGCGTGCTGCGCGCCGACGGTGTCGTCGACAACGACGCGACCCTCGAGCGGTATGCCGCCATGGCTCTCGCCCAGGCGCGGGCAGGTTCGCAGCTGCTGGGCCTGTCGGGGATGATGGACGGCCAGGTCGCGCACATCCGCGCGGCGCTCGAGGCCCAGGGCTTCACCGACACGCTGATCCTGGCGTACGCCGCCAAGTACGCCGGCGCCTTCTACGGGCCCTTCCGCGAGGCGGTGGACTCGCAGCTGCAGGGCGACCGCCGCACGTACCAGCTCGACCCCGGCAACGGCCGCGAGGGTGTGCGCGAAGCCGTCACCGACGTCGATGAGGGCGCCGACATCGTCATGGTCAAACCCGCCCTGCCCTACCTCGACGTGCTGGCCGCCGTGCGCGCCGCCGTCGACGTGCCGGTGTGGGCGTACCAGGTGTCGGGCGAGTACGCGATGGTCGAGGCCGCCGCCGCGAACGGGTGGATCGACCGCCGCGGAGCGATCACCGAGTCGCTCACGGCGATCCGCCGCGCGGGGGCGGACGCCATCTTGACCTATTGGGCCGTCGAGGCCGCCGGCTGGCTGCGCGACGGTCTGTGAGGGCCGCGCAGGCGGCGGCCGGCCGCGACGGCGACGCTGAGCCGACGGTGGCGCTGAGAGAGAGAGTGACGCATGACTGACCGCAACGACGAACTGTTCGCACACGCGCGCGAGGTGATCCCCGGGGGCGTGAACTCCCCGGTGCGCGCCTACGGCTCGGTCGGTGGAACACCGCGCTTCGTGTCTTCGGCACGCGGTGCGTACATCACCGACGCCGCCGGCCGTGAGTACGTCGACCTCGTCGCCTCGTGGGGGCCCGCCCTCCTCGGCCACGCGCATCCCGAGGTCGTCGAGGCCGTGCAGCAGGCGGCATCCCGCGGCCTGTCCTTCGGGGCGCCCACCGGCGCCGAGGTGGAGCTGGCGGACATGATCGCCGCTCGGGTGTCTTCCGGCGAGCGTCGTCCCGTCGAGCGCGTGCGGCTGGTGTCGACCGGCACCGAGGCGACGATGACCGCGATCCGGCTGGCCCGGGGCTACACCGGGCGGGACCTGCTGATCAAGTTCGCCGGGCACTATCACGGGCACTCCGACGGGCTGCTCGCCGCGGCCGGCTCCGGGGTCGCCACCCTCGCCCTGCCCGGTTCGGCGGGGGTGCCGGCGCCCATCGCGGCGCAGACGCTCGTGCTGCCGTACAACGACGTGGCCGCCGTCGAAGAGGCCTTCACCGTGCACGGCGACCGCATCGCCGCGATCATCGTCGAGGCGGCCGCCGCGAACATGGGGGTCGTCCCGCCGCTGCCGGGGTTCAACGCGGCGCTCGCCGACATCGCGCATCGAAACGGTGCGCTGCTCATCCTCGACGAGGTGCTCACGGGGTTCCGCGTGCACCCGGCCGGGTACTGGGGTCTGCAGCAGGATGCCGGCGAGCAGTACACCCCCGACCTCTTCACCTTCGGCAAGGTCGTCGGAGGTGGCATGCCGCTGGCGGCGCTCGGCGGCCGCGCCGACGTGATGGAGATGCTCGCGCCCGTCGGGCCGGTGTACCAGGCGGGCACGCTCTCGGGCAATCCGCTCTCGGTCGCCGCGGGCATCGCGACGCTGCGCCTGGCGACCCCCGAGGTGTACGCGCGGGTGGATGCCGCGGCATCCGTCGTGGCCGACGCCCTCGACGCCGCCCTGACGGCCGAAGGCGTGGTGCACGCCGTGCCGCGGGCCGGGTCGCTCTTCGGCCTGGCGATGCTGCCCGAGGCGCCGCGCTCGTACGCAGAAGCGCTCGAGCAGCAGGCAGCGCGGTACACCCCGTTCTTCCACGCGATGCTCGACGCCGGGGTGTCTCTGCCCCCCAGCGTTTACGAGGCCTGGTTCCTCACCGCCGCGCACGACGACGCCGCGCTCGCGCGGATCGTCGATGCGCTTCCCGGTGCGGCGCTCGCCGCGGCCGGCGCGGCGGCGTAGGGCCTGCTCCGGGGTCCAGCCGGTGGGCCCATGCCTGGCGGCTTGCGGCAACGGCCCGCCCATAGGGTGGAGCGGTGACATCCTCTCCTCGCGTCGTCGTGCTCGCCGGTGGAGTCGGCGGCTCGAAGTTCACCCTCGGCGTCCGTGAGGCGCTCGCCCGCCGCGGCGCCCCCGAGGCGACGGTCGTCGTCAACACCGGCGACGACCTGTGGCTCTCGGGTGTGCGGCTGCAACCCGACGTCGACTCGATCCTCTACGCGCTCGCCGGGGTCAACGACACCGAGCGGGGATGGGGCCGCGCCGGCGACACCGAGCGCGTCAACCGCGAACTGCAGCAGTGGGATGCCGGGTGGCCATGGTTCACCCTCGGCGACCTCGACCTCGGCACCCACCTCGCGCGCACCGGGTGGCTGCGCGAAGGGCTCACCCCGACACAGGTCGTCGAGCGGCTCTCGCGCCGGTGGCCGCTCGGCGTGCGGATGCTGCCGATGACCGACACCGAGGTCGACACCCACGTTCGAGTGTCCGGCGGCGACACGATGCACTTCCAGGAGTGGTGGACGCGCCACCGTGCGCAGCTCGCCCCGCTCGGCTTCGACAACCCCGGAATCCGATCGGCGCGTCCCGCGCCCGGCGTCGTCGAGGCGATCGCGGATGCCGACGTCGTGCTGCTGGCACCGTCGAACCCCGTCGTGTCGATCGGCCCGATCCTCGCCGTGCCCGGGATCCGCGAAGCGCTGGCGGACACGGCCGCCCGGGTGGTCGGGGTGTCGCCGATCATCGGCGGGTCCGTCGTGCGGGGGATGGCCGATGTCTGCCTCACGGCGATCGGCGTGGCGACGTCCGCCGCTGCGGTGGCGGGGCTCTACGGCGCCCGCCGCGACGGCGGCGTGCTGGATGCCTGGCTGATCGCGCAGGAGGACGCTCACCTCGCCGCCGAGGTCGATGCGCAGGGCGTGCGCGCGGTCGTCACCCCGCTGTGGATGCGCGATGTCGCGGCATCCGCTGCGATGGCCGACGCCGCGCTGGCCGCGGCCGAGGCCACCGCTCGCTGAGCAGCAACGGATGTCGACGGCGGGATCGGCGCGATTGCGTCTATTCCGCGCGCAGGCGCAGGCGCGCCATGCCTCCGTCGACTTCGAGGGCCGTGCCGGTCGTCGAACCGGCTGCGGGCGACACGAGGTATGCCACGGCTGCGGCGACCTCCTCCGGGCTGACCAGCCTGCCATGCGGCTGCCGCGCCTCGAGGGCCGCGCGTTCGGCCTGCGGGTCGGCCGCCTGTCCGAGTAGCCGCTCGACCCAGGGCGTGTCGGCCGTGCCCGGGTTGACGGCGTTGACGCGGATGCCTTCGCGCAGGTGATCGGCGGCCATTGCGCGGGTGAGCGCCGAGACGGCGCCCTTCGAAGCCGAGTACAGCGCGCGCTGCGGAAGCCCCGCGGTCGAGGCGATGGAAGCGGTGTTGCAGACCGCTGCAGCGGGCGATCGGCGCAGCCACGGCAGGGCCGCCGACGTCACGCGAGCGATGCCCGTGACGTTGACAGAGAGGACGCGCGCCCATTCATCGTCGTCGTTCGCGGTGATGTCCCCGACGGCTCCGATGCCGGCATTGTTCACGACTATGTCGATGCGCCCGAACCGTTCGGCGACGGCGGCGACGGCGCGGTCCACGCTCGCGCGGTCGGAGACGTCGGCGCTGAAGGCGGCGAAGCGCTCGTCGGCCCCGGACGGGTCGCGATCGAGGATGGCGATCCGCGCTCCGTCGGCATGCAGGCGGGACGCGATGGCCGCGCCGATTCCAGATGCTCCGCCGGTGACGATCGCGACGAGCCCGTCGAGGGCCGGTGCGGCGTTCGAGTGCGGGCTTGCCTGCGTCATCGCTGCCCCTCCCATGCCACGAAGGACTGGCGCTGGTGTCCGAGTCCGTCGATCTCGATGTCGACGATATCGCCGTCGGTGAGATAGGGGTACTTGCCCGATAGGGCCACACCCTGCGGCGTGCCGGTGAGGATGAGGTCGCCGGGTTCGAGCGTCATGTACTGGGACAGGTGGTGCACGATGGTCGGCACGTCGAAGATCATGTCCGACGTGTTCGAGTCCTGGCGGGACTCGCCGTTGACGAAGCTGCGCAGGCCGAGGTGGGACGGGTCGACCTCGTCGGCGGTGACCAGCCAGGGACCGGTCGGATTGAATCCAGCGGCGATCTTGCCCTTCGACCATTGCCCGCCCGAGACCTCGAGCTGGAAAGACCGCTCCGACACGTCGTTGGCGGCGACATAGCCGGCGATGTGGGCCTCGGCCTCGGCGGGCGAGTCGAGGTAGGCGGCGCGGGCGCCGATGACGATGCCGAGCTCGACCTCCCAGTCGGTCTTCTCGCTGCCGCGGGGGATCGTCACGGGGTCGTTCGGGCCGACGACCGTGTTCGGCGTCTTCAGGAAGATGATCGGGATCTCCGGGGGCTGTGCGCCTGACTCGGCGGCGTGGGCCGCATAGTTCATGCCGATGCAGACCACGGCGCTCGGTCGGGCGATCGGTGCGCCGATGCGCAACTCGCGGGCGTTCTCGAGATCGGGGAGCTCGCCTGCTGCCCGTGCCTTCGCCACGCGCTCACGGAAGTTGCTCGACAGGAATTCTCCGTTGACATCGGATGTCAGAGGGCGCAGGTCGAGGTATCGGTCTGCGTCCACCAGGACAGGTATTTCGGCACCCGGGGCGCCGAGCCGCGCGAACTTCATGGTTCTCCTACCTCGTCGGGGAGCCGCGACCAGGCGGCACGTCTGATTGACAGTATAGACATCGGATGTTTACACTCCAAGGGTCTGTGCAGGATTTTCGCGCTGCACCAGGAGAGGAATGCAGTGAGCCGCATCGTCGCACTCGAGACCACCGACATCCGATTCCCGACGTCGCTGCGCCTGGACGGCTCCGACGCGATGAACCCCGATCCGGACTACTCGGCGGCGTATGTCGTGATCCGCACGGATGCGCACGACGGCATCGCCGGTCACTCGTTCGTGTTCACCATCGGCCGCGGCAACGACGTGCAGGTCGCGGCGATCGACGCGCTCGCCGGTCACCTGGTAGGCCGCGAAGTCGAACCGCTGCTGGACGACATGGGCGGCACCTTTCGCGCGATCATCGGCGACTCGCAGCTGCGCTGGCTGGGCCCGGAGAAGGGCGTGATGCACATGGCCATCGGCGCGGTGACGAACGCGCTGTGGGACATCAAAGCCAAGCGGGCAGGTCTCCCGCTGTGGCGGCTGCTCTCGCGCATGACCCCGGAGGAGCTCGTCGACCTCGTCGACTTCCGCTACCTCACCAATGCCCTCACGCGTGACGAGGCCCTCGAGATCCTCCGTGCGGGCGTCGCGGGGCGCGAGCAGCGGGAGGCCGAGCTGCTGGCGACCGGATACCCGGCGTATACGACCAGCCCCGGCTGGCTCGGCTACTCCGATGAGAAGCTCGAGCGGCTGGCCCTGGAAGCGATCGCCGACGGCTTCACTCAGATCAAGCTCAAGGTCGGCGCCGACCTGGACGACGACATCCGTCGCTTCCGCAAGGCGCGCGAGGTCGTCGGTCCCGACTTCCCGATCGCGATCGACGCGAACCAGCGCTGGGAGGTGTCCGAGGCGATCGCGTGGGTCAGCGCCCTGGCCGAGTTCGATCCGGCATGGGTCGAAGAGCCCACCAGCCCTGACGACATCCTGGGCCACGCCGAGATCGCGCGTGGCATCGCTCCGATCCGCGTTGCGACGGGGGAGCACGCGCAGAACCGCATCATCTTCAAGCAGCTGTTGCAGGCCAGGGCGATCGGGGTCATGCAGATCGATGCCGTCCGCGTCGCCGGGGTCAACGAGAACATCGCCAATCTGCTGCTGGCGGCGAAGTTCGGCATTCCGGTCTGCCCGCACGCCGGTGGCGTCGGCCTGTGCGAGGCTGTGCAGCACCTGTCGATGTTCGACTTCGTCGCCGTGACGGGCACACGCGAGGGGCGGCTGATCGAATACGTCGATCACCTGCACGAGCACTTCGAGGTTCCGGTCGACATCCAGGGCGGTTCATACAGGGCGCCCTCCGCACCCGGGACCGGCATGGAGATGAAGGCCGACAGCGTGCGGAAGTATGCATGGACGGGTGAGCATGTCACGGACTGAGAGCGTCATCCCGGCGATCGGCTACGGCGCCGCGAACGTCGGCAATCTCTTCCGCGCGCTCAGCGACGATGATGCGTTGGCGGTCCTGGACGCGGCGTGGGAGAGCGGAGTCCGCTACTACGACACCGCCCCCCACTACGGCCTCGGGCTTTCCGAGCGTCGCCTCGGAGCGTTCCTGCAGACGAAGCCCCGCGATGAGTTCTTCGTCTCGACCAAGGTCGGTCGGCTGTTGCGTCCGAACCCCGCCTTCGACGGGGGGCTGGACACCGATCACGACTTCTTCGTGCCGAACGACCTGCGGCGCGAGTGGGACTTCTCCGAGGCCGGCATCCGCGCCTCGCTCGCCGAATCGCAGGACCGGCTCGGCCTCGACCGGATCGACCTCGTCTACCTGCACGACCCGGAGCGCCACGACCTCGACCTCGCGCTGACCTCAGCGTTCCCCGCGCTGGAACGGCTGCGCGCCGAGGGTGCGGTGGATGCCATCGGCATCGGAGCGATGACCAGTCACGCGCTGGCCCGCGCTGTTCGCGGGGCGGATCTCGACACGATCATGATCGCCGGTCGCTACACGCTGCTGGAGCAGCCCGCCGCCGAAGACGTGCTGCCTGCCTGTCGTGAGCGGGGGACGGGAGTGGTCGCGGCCTCCGTCTTCAACTCGGGGCTGCTCGCACGGGCAGAGCCGACGCGCGACGGCCGATACGAATACGGCGGCGTCCCCGACGGGGTCTGGGATCGGCTGCAGCGCATCGTCGCCGTGTGCCGTGCGCACGACGTGCCGTTGCCCGCCGCCGCGATCCAGTTCCCGCTGCGGGATGCCGCGGTGGAATCGGTGGTGCTGGGCAGCTCGAGGCCCGCGCAGGTGCGTGAGAACGTGCAGCTGGCGACGCTGGAGATCCCGGAGGGCTTCTGGGCGGAGCTGGCCCACGAGGCGCTCATCACCGCGTGACGCCCGGCACCCCGATCGAGGAGGACACATGCTCGAAGGAATCAACCCCCTGCTGACGGGCGAGATGCTGCTGCATCTCGATCGGATGGGCCACTCGGATGCCGTCGTGATCGCCGACGCGCACTTTCCGGCGTGGGCCCTGGGCGGGCGGGTCATCGACCTGCCCGGCACGACCACCCCCGAGGTGCTGGCGGCGATCCGCACCGTCATCCCCCTCGATGACGCGCCTTGCCTCGACCTCATGGAGTCCGCAGACGGCGAGGTGCTCGATGTGCAGCACGAACTGATGGCCGCAGCCGGGACCACGGTGGAGACGACGCGGTTCGTGGAGCGCTTCGCCTACTACGACGTCGCCCGGCCGGCGTATCTCATGGTGCGCACGGGGGAGACGCGCAAATACGGCAACGCGCTGCTGCGCAAGGGCGTCGTCGGGCACCGGTCCGCGTAACGCGGCGCTGGAGCGCCGCGCGCCCCTGCGGCCGCTACAGCTCCATGCGCATGACGGTGATGCCGGTGAGGGCGGACTCGGCGCCATCCCGGTGCATGCCGATCTTCGTCGCCACCCGCGTCGACGCGGCGTTGTGCGGGTGGATGAGTGCCCGCAGCTCGCCGAAGCCCAGCGAGCGCGCCAGATCCCGGGCCGCCGCGGCGGCCTCACTGGCGTAGCCGCGCCGCTGGAAGCGCGGCGCCACGTGATACCCCACCTCCAGCACCCGCCGCGTGCCCATCCGCTGCCAGGTGAGGCCGCAGTCGCCGACGAACGCGCCGTCGTGGTCTTCGACGATCCACAGGCCGAAGCCCTCGTCGCGGTAGCGGCTCTGGTTGCGTTCGATCCACGCGGCCGCCTGCTCGCGGGTGAACGGGGCGGGGTAGTAGCGCATCACCGCGGGATCGCCCAGCAGGGCGGCCATCTCGTCGAGGTCGTGCTCGGCCATCTCACGCAGCCGCAGCCTCGCGGTGGTGAGCACCGCGTCGGCTCCACGGCGGGCCGCGTGCAGCAGTGCCGAGGTGCGCGGTCCCACCCCGACGTCTTCGGCCGTGCGCAGCTGCTGCAGGGTGTCCACGTCGCGGCGCAGGCCGGATGCCGCGGGCGCGGTCACCGCCACGGCGCCGAGCTTGCGGTGCCGGCCGAACGAGCCCGTGCCGAACGCCGACCGCCACGCCAGTCCGCCCGAGGCCGTGACCAGGGTCGATCCGGTCCCTTCTGCATCCCCCACCACCGCGCGGCGGTGACGGGCCGCGGAGCGCAGCGCGCTCGCGAGCTCGTCGGGCCGCAGCGCGGGCAGGTCGCCCAGGAGTGCGGCACGGGCGCGGCCGGAGAACCCCGCGACCCCCATCGCCACGGCGGCGTCGAGCCCTTCGCCCGGGTCTCCCACGATCTCCACGGGGGCGCCGTCGGGGTCGCCGGCCACGGTGGCCGCGGCATCCGGGTCGCTGCTGACCACGATCACCCGCGCGACGCCCGGGGTGCGGGCGACCGCGGCGAGGGTGTCGCGGGCGATGGCGCGGGCCAGCGCCTCGCGATCGATCCCCGGCACGGCGAGTCGCGACTTGCCGGCCTCGGCCGGCTTCACCGGCACGATCACGATCCAGTCGGCGTCGGCGTCGGCGTCGTCGTCGTCGTCGTTGCCGTGGCCCTCGCCGTTCGATGCGCCGGGGCGCACGGCTCCCGTCGCCCCCGGCCCGTCGCCCACCGGCATGTCCACCGGAGTCACTGACCGAACCGCGCCCGCAGGCGCGGCAGGATCTCGGTGCCGTAGGTGCGCAGGAATGTCTCCTGGTCGTGGCCCGGGTCGTGGAACACCAGGTGGCGGAACCCGAGGTCGACGTACCGGGCGATCTGCTCGACGTGCTCGTCCGGATCGGTGGAGACGATGAACCGCGACGCCGCGCGCTCGATCGGCAGTTCGTCGGCCCGCCGCTGCATCTCGATGGGGTCGTGGATGCCGGTCTTCTCCTCCGGCGACAGCGCGAGCGGCGCCCAGAAGCGGGTCTTCTCCAGCGCCTCCTCGCGGGTCGGGGCGAACGAGACCTTCACCTCGATGAGCGTGTCGACGTCGGCGTCGGTGCGGCCGGCCTTCTCGAGACCCTCCTCGAGAGCGGGGAGCAGCTTGTCTGTGTACAGCGCCGGGTCCTTGCCGCTCGTGGTGATCCAGCCGTCCGCGATGCGACCGGCGAGGCGCGTCGCCGCCGGTCCCGACGCGCCGATGTAGATCGGCACCGGCTGGTCGGGACGGTCGTAGACGGTGGCATCCTTCACACTCCAGAAGTTGCCCTCGAACGTCACCCGGTCGTTCGTCCACAGCTCGCGGATGAGCGTGATGGCCTCTTTCATGCGCTGGAAGCGCTCGGGCGGGTCGGGCCAGTCCAGTCCGAGCGTGACCTCGTTCAACGCCTCGCCGGTGCCGACCCCGAGGATCATGCGCCCCGGGAACATCACCCCGAGTGTGGCGAACGCCTGCGCGACGACGGCCGGGTGGTAGCGGAACGTGGGCGTCAGCACCG
>NZ_JANJFJ010000725.1:0-689 GCF_024626565.1 Microbacterium sp. zg.Y909 | reverse complement strand
GGCGGATGCCCCGTCGTGCACGGCGCCGGCGCCGGCGCGGCGCACCCCGCCGGCCAGCCGCACCCCACCACGGGTTCTGCCAACAACGTCTGGTGGCCCAACCAGCTGAACCTGCGCATCCTCAAGAAGAACCCGGCCGAGGCCAACCCCCTCGGCGGCGACTTCGACTACAAGGCGGCCTTCGCGTCGCTGGACCTCGCCGCCGTCAAGGCGGACATCGCAGAGACCCTCACCACGTCGCAGGACTGGTGGCCGGCCGACTTCGGCAACTACGGCCCGCTCATCATCCGCATGGCCTGGCACAGCGCCGGCACCTACCGTGCGACCGACGGTCGCGGTGGTGGCGGCGCCGGTCAGCAGCGCTTCGCGCCGCTGAACAGCTGGCCCGACAACGTCAACCTCGACAAGGCACGTCGTCTGCTGTGGCCGGTCAAGAAGAAGTACGGCCAGGCGCTGTCGTGGGCCGACCTCATGATCCTCGCTGGAAACGTCGCGCTGGAGAGCATGGGATTCGAGACCTTCGGCTTCGGCGGCGGCCGCGCCGACGTCTGGGAGCCGGACGACGACGTGTACTGGGGCCCCGAGACCACGTGGCTCGGCGACGAGCGCTACACCGGTGAGCGGGACCTCGAAAAGCCCCTCGCCGCAGTGCAGATGGGTCTCATCTACGTCAACCCCGAGGGCCCGGC
>NZ_JANJFJ010000724.1:0-716 GCF_024626565.1 Microbacterium sp. zg.Y909 | reverse complement strand
CTGTCGGGCGCGGTGACGGCCCTGCGGTACGTCGGCGCCGACGGCGACCTGCACGAGGTGCGCCGCGGCGACCCCGACTTCGCCGCGCTCGTGGTCGGCCTCGGCGCCTACGGCATCACGGTCTCGGTCACCCTCGAGATCCAGCCCACCTTCCGGGTGCGCCAGGACATCTACACCGGCATCAGCTGGGATGCCGCGCTCGCCGACTACGACGAGCTCACCTCAGCCGGCTACAGCGTGTCGGTGTTCTCGCTCTGGGAGCCCGACACCATCGGACACGTCTGGGTCAAGACGCGACTGGATGCCGATGACGACCCGGTCAGCGACACCCTGCTCGACGGCGTGCGTCAGCTCGGCGGCGAATCGCCGCTGGCCGGCATGACCAACGTCACCGAGCTCGCCGGCGTCCCTGGCCCTTGGCTGCTGCGGCTGCCTCACTTCCGCCTCGACGTCGAGCCTTCGTTCGGCGACGAGATCCAGACCGAGTACTTCGTCGACCGGCGGGATGCCGCGGCAGCCCTCACCGCGGTGCGGCCGCTGGCCGATGGCATCCGTCCCCACCTCATCGTCACCGAGCTGCGCACGGCAGCCGCCGACGAGCTGTGGCTGAGCCCGGCCTACCAGCGGGACGTCGCGATCATCCACTTCACGTGGCGCAACCACCCCGACGAGGTGGCGGCGCTGCTCCCCGACATCGAGCAGGCGCTCGCGCCGTT
>NZ_JANJFJ010000723.1:0-729 GCF_024626565.1 Microbacterium sp. zg.Y909 | reverse complement strand
CCGGCCGGATGGGGATGAGCGCGGTCCGGTAATCTGGATAGACGCGCACCGCGCCGACCCGACCCCCACGATTGGCTCTTTCCTCGTGTCTCAGACCCTTCCTCCCGACACCGCCGGCGACGCCGGCGCGTTTGACGTGCACGCCATCCAGGAGAAGTGGCAGCGCCGCTGGGAGCAGGACGACCCCTTCCGCGCCGGCGGCGACGACGACACCCGCCCCCGCAAGTACGTGCTGGCGATGTTCCCGTACCCCTCGGGCGACCTGCACATGGGGCACGCCGAGAACTACCTCTACTCCGACATCGTCGCGCGCTTCTGGCGTCACCGCGGGTACAACGTGCTCAACCCCATCGGGTGGGACTCGTTCGGCCTGCCCGCCGAGAACGCCGCCATCCAGCGCGGTGCCGACCCGCGCGAGTGGACCTACGCGAACATCGCCCAGCAGCGCGAGAGCCTGAAGCGCTACGGCGTGTCGTTCGACTGGAGCCGCGTGCTGCACACCAGCGACCCGGAGTACTACCGCTGGAACCAGTGGCTCTTCCAGCAGCTGTACGAGCGGGGCCTGGCGTACCGCAAGGACAGCCCCGTCAACTGGTGCCCGAAGGACCAGACGGTGCTGGCCAACGAGCAGGTCGTCGACGGCCGGTGCGAGCGCTGCGGCACCGAGGTCGTCAAGAAGAAGCTCACCCAGTGGTACTTCCGCATCACCGACTACGCCGACCGGCTGCT
>NZ_JANJFJ010000722.1:0-531 GCF_024626565.1 Microbacterium sp. zg.Y909 | reverse complement strand
GCCAGCACCCACGAGAAGATGAGCGCCCCACGGGGCGACACCTCGCCGGTGACGATGGGACGACCGGCGGTGCGCTTCATGTGCGCGTCGATGTCGCGGTCGAGATACATGTTGAACGCGGCCGCGGACCCGGCGCTCATCGAGCCGCCGACAACGGTCGCGAGCACCAGCCAGACGTTGGGGAACCCGCCCTGCGCGAGGATCATCACCGGCACGGTGGTCACCAGCAGCAGCTCGAGCACGCGGGGCTTCGTCAGCGCAACGTAGGCGCGGACGGTGCGTCCGAAGGAGGGGGCCGCCGCCTGCACACTGCCCGACGTCGTCGTGATGTCCATTTTCCCCGCTATCGCCGCGCCCATTGCTTCCTCAGTCTAGGCCATGACCTTCGCCGGGCGAGCCGGGACGGCATTGTCACACAGCCACAACCCCGCCCTCCCAGGTACCCCGCTTCGCTATGCTGAACCCACACGCGCGCCGGTGTCCACGGGCCCCCGTCACCCCTTGCGAACGAGGGCTGCGGACCGGCCCCGG
>NZ_JANJFJ010000721.1:0-206 GCF_024626565.1 Microbacterium sp. zg.Y909 | reverse complement strand
GTCGGAGTTGCAGTGGGAAGAGATCGACCGGCGCGCGGTGGACACCGCTCGAGTGCTGGCAGCCGATGCCGTCGAGAAGGTCGGCAACGGCCACCCCGGCACCGCGATGAGTCTCGCACCGGCGGCCTACCTGCTGTACCAGAAGGTCATGCGGCACGACCCGACCGACACCCACTGGCTCGGCCGCGACCGCTTCATCCTCTCGG
>NZ_JANJFJ010000720.1:0-739 GCF_024626565.1 Microbacterium sp. zg.Y909 | reverse complement strand
CGCCGACGCTGGCCGGCAGCATCGCGGACAACCTGCGGCTCGCGTCGCCTTCGGCATCCGACGCCGAGTGCGAGCGGGTGCTGCGCAGCGTCAACCTCGGCGACGTGCTGGAGCGCAGCCCGCTGGGTCTGGACGCTCCCGTCGGTGAGGCCGGTGTCATGCTCTCTGGCGGCGAGCGCCAGCGACTGGCGATCGCGCGGGCGCTGCTGGCCGCGCCCCCGATCCTGCTGCTCGACGAGTCGACATCGTCACTCGACGGCCTGAACGAGCAGCGCATGCGCGAGGCGATCGATGCCGTTGCCACCGGCCGCACGCTCGTGGTCATCGCCCACCGCCTCTCGACCGTCGTCGACAGCGATCACATCGTCGTCATCGACCGCGGCCGGGTGGTCGGCCAGGGCACGCACTCCGAGCTCGTCGCCTCGACCCCGTTGTACCGGGACCTCGCGAAGCACCAGCTGCTGGTGTGAGCTGGGAGCGCCCACACCGCGGGCGCAGAACGGATGCCGCGTCCCCCCAGGGCCGCGGCATCCGGTCTGTCCGCCGGGGACGGCGTATACCTGCTGTTCAGCCCCGCTGGGCGACCTTCAGCCGGTAGCGCAGAGCCGCGAGCTCGGCGTGCAGGGTGGCGGGCACCCGTCCGTCGAAGGTGCCGTAGAACTCCTCGGTGAGGTCGGCCTCCTGCAGCCACAGTGCGGGGTCGATCGCGAAGAGCTCGTCGAGGTCCTGCGGCGAGACG
>NZ_JANJFJ010000719.1:0-740 GCF_024626565.1 Microbacterium sp. zg.Y909 | reverse complement strand
AGCTGATGGAGAACCGCGCCTGGCTGCGGCCCTGGGAGGCGACGAGTCCTGACGGACCGACGTCGTTCGACATGCGGCTGGGCGTCAAGCGCCTGCTGCAGCAGTATCGCGACGGGCTCGGCGTGCCTTTCGTCATGGAGCACGCGGGCGAGGTCGCGGGGCAGCTGAACGTATGGGGCATCGCCCGCGGCTCGCTGGCCTCGGCCACCATCGGCTACTGGGTCAGCAAGCGGTTTGCGGGCCGCAACATCACGCCCACCTCGGTGGCGCTGGCGACCGATGTGTGCTTCACCGAGCTGGGGCTGCACCGCATGGAGATCTGCATCCGGCCGGAGAACACCGCGAGCCTGCGTGTGGTCGAGAAGCTGGGGTTCCGATACGAGGGACTGCGGCGGCGTTTCATCCACATCGACGGCGACTGGCGCGATCACTACACCTTCGCGCTGGTGCGCGAAGAGGTGCCCGAAGGCGTACTGCGGCGGTGGATCAACGGGGCGGCGCCCCAGGATGCGGCCGCCATCCCACCCGCGGACCGGCTTTCGAGCTGAACTTCACCTTCTTGTTGAAGGAGAGAGTCCGACACGCGCACGGATGCGCGGCGTGCGAGGGTCGTGGTCGCATACCGTGGTCGGCATGGGTGGGCAGGTATTGGGCGGCGGCGTGATCGTCGCCGTCGTGGTGGGGCTGTGGTTGGTGTACCTGCTGCCGTCCTGGCACAGCCGCCATCAGTACGAGGCCGC
>NZ_JANJFJ010000718.1:0-764 GCF_024626565.1 Microbacterium sp. zg.Y909 | reverse complement strand
GGCGAGACCATCACGATCAAGGAGGGCTCGTTCGCCGGCCTTCCCGGTTCGATCAGCGAGATCAAGCCCGAGAGCGGCAAGCTCACGGTGCTCGTCTCCCTGTTCGAGCGCGAGACCCCTGTCGAGCTGTCGTTCGACCAGGTCACGAAGCTCTGACCGCATTCGGTCACGACGAACGCCCCGCCAGGCCTTTGCCTGCGGGGCGTTCTCGCGTTCACGGGCGTGCGTGCCCGCCCAGTGCGGGCTGTGGATGAGACCGATGAGGTTGCCGAAGGGGTCGGCGATGGTCGCTGACCACCAGCCCTCGCCACGCTGCGTCACCGGCTCGAAGGCGGCGCAGTGGCCGATGCGCGGGAGGGGCCGCGGATCGGGTAAGATTGTGGGGTTTGCACGTGCGTTCAGCGCGCGCGCAGACCAACCGCCGTCCGGAACCGCCGGACACGCGGGAGATGGACACGGTCCCGAGCCTGGCGAGGGATCGGTCCTTCGAAGAGAGGAAGCTACACATGGCACCCAAGAAAAAGGTGACCGGCCTGATCAAGCTCCAGATCAAGGCCGGCGCCGCGAACCCCGCGCCGCCGATCGGTCCGGCGCTCGGTCAGCACGGCGTCAACATCATGGAGTTCTGCAAGGCGTACAACGCCGCGACCGAGTCGCAGCGCGGCAACGTCATCCCCGTGGAGATCACCGTCTACGAGGACCGCAGCTTCACGTTCGTCCTGAAGACGCCGCCGGCCGCGGAGCTCATCAAGAAGGCCGCCGGA
>NZ_JANJFJ010000717.1:0-786 GCF_024626565.1 Microbacterium sp. zg.Y909 | reverse complement strand
GTAGAGGATGCGGGTCTGGCCGAAGAGGATCACCAGCGTGACGGAGAAGATCGACACGACGGCGCCGGCCGCCAGCAGCGTCGCCGGCCACGATGCGCCCAGCACGTCGGCGAGGATGACCGCCAGCCCGGCGCTCTGCTGGGCGGGATCGCTGAAGTCGCCCCACGGCTGTGCGCCGACGGCGGCCACCGCGACGAGCAGATAGACCGAGACGACCACGGCGAGCGCGATGAGGATCGCACGCGGCAGCGAGCGCTGCGGGTCGCGGACCTCGTCGCCCGCCGTCGACACGGCATCCAGCCCGATGAAGGTGAAGAAGATGGTGCCGGCCGCCGCAGTCACCCCCGCCGCGCCGTGCGGGGCGAACTCGGCGAAGTTGTCCACACGGAAGGCGGTGATGGCGATCGCGGCGAACATCAGCAGCACCGCCACCTTGATGACGACCATGATCGTGTTGACGACCGCGGATTCGCGCGTGCCCCGCACGAGCAGGACCGCGCACATGGCCACGAGCACGACGGCCGGCAGGTTCACGATGCCGCCCTCGAGCGGTCCCGCCATGAGCTCGGGCGGCAGGTGCCAGCCGAACACCGCGGCCAGCAGGTGGTCCAGGTACCCGCTCCAGCCCGACGACACCGCCGCGGCCGAGACGCCGTACTCGAGCATGAGGCAGGCGGCGACCCCCATCGCGACGATCTCGCCGAGGGTCACATAGGCATAGGAGTACGTCGATCCCGAGATCGGCACGGCGGAGGCCATCTCGGCGTAGCAGACGGCCGACAGGCC
>NZ_JANJFJ010000716.1:0-797 GCF_024626565.1 Microbacterium sp. zg.Y909 | reverse complement strand
TGGCCCGCCGTCCGGTGGGCAGGGTCGTCGCCCCCGGCGAAGACGTACCAGCCGAAGCTGAGGCAGACCGCTCCCATCAGGAGCGGGATGGCGCGGAACAGGATGCTGACACCGAAGTTCATGCGACATGTCCTTCCGCCGGCACCGCCGAACCGCGGTGCGGAGGGCTACAAGGTAGGACCGCGCGCACCCTACCGCAAGAGCACACCGGGGAACGACGGAGGGGCGGATGCCGTGGCATCCGCCCCTCCGCAGGGTCGATCCGGTGCTCAGCCGACGGCGAGCAGATCGATGATGAAGACGAGGGTCTTGCCGCCGAGGAAGTGGCCACCGGCGGGTCCGTAGGCCAGGTGCGGCGGGATGATCAGCTCGCGGCGACCGCCGACCTTCATGCCGGGAATGCCGTCCTGCCACCCCTGGATGAGGCCGCGCAGCGGGAACTGGATGCTCTCACCGCGGCTCCACGACGAGTCGAACTCCTCGCCGGTGTCGTACTCGACGCCCGCGTAGTGGACGGTGACGGTGTCGCCGGGCTTCGCCTCGGGGCCGTCGCCGACGATGAGGTCACGGATGACCAGCTCGGAGGGAGCCGGTCCCGTCGGGGCGTCGAACTCGGGCTTGCTTCGGTTGTCAGTCATGCCCCCATCCAACCCGAGGCGCTGGGTGCGGTCAACGCGCCACGCTCGCTTGACACCCACTGAGTGCCGGAGGATCATTGAGGCATATCGACTCAGCGCTCGGGAGACACGCAGGCATCGCCGCGGCACCGGGCGCTGAGCCGTTGACGGGACGTCGTC
>NZ_JANJFJ010000715.1:0-805 GCF_024626565.1 Microbacterium sp. zg.Y909 | reverse complement strand
TCGCGGCGCTGAACGCCCGCGGCATCCGCGAATCGATGCGCACCAACATGGTGATGACGTGCATCGAGCTCAGTGGACTCGTGATCGTGATCGTCGCCGTGGCGATCATGATGGGCTCCGGCGGGGGAGACGTCTCGCGCGTGGGCCAGTTCCCGACCGACACCTCGCCTGCCATCGCGGTGCTCGGCGGGGCGATCATCGCCTATTACTCGTTCGTGGGGTTCGAGACCTCGGCGAACATCATCGAGGAGGTCACCGCCCCCTCGCGCGTGTACCCCCGGGCGCTGTTCGGCTCCCTCATCGTCGCGGGAATCGTGTACGTGCTGGTCGGGCTGGCCAGCGCCATCGCGCTGCCCGCAGCGGAGCTGCAGGATTCCAGCGGGCCGCTGCTGGATGTCGTGGCCGCCACCGGCGTGCCGGTCCCCGCGCTGCTGTTCAGTCTCATCGCGCTCATCGCCGTGGCCAATGGCGCGCTGCTGACGATGATCATGGCCAGCCGGCTCGCCTTCGGCATGGCCGAGCAGGGGCTGCTGCCCCCGGTGCTGGGGAAGGTCCTCCCGCGCCGCCGCACGCCGTGGGTCGCCATCGTCGCCACGACCGCGGTCGCGATGGTCCTCGCGCTCATCGGCGACCTCGCCACCCTCGCCGAGACGGTCGTGCTGCTGCTGCTGTTCGTCTTCCTCAGCACCAATATCGCCGTGCTGGTGCTGCGCCGGGAGAAGGTCGACCACGACCACTTCCGGGTGTGGTCCTTCGTCCCGGTGCTGGGTGCCGCCTCGTGCGTGCTGCTGCTGAGTCAGCAGAG
>NZ_JANJFJ010000084.1:0-14768 GCF_024626565.1 Microbacterium sp. zg.Y909 | reverse complement strand
GTGCAGCGACAAGACCGGCACGCTCACCAAGAACGAGATGACGGTGCGACGCCTCGTCACCGCGCGCGGCGCGTATGTGACGACCGGCCTCGGCTACGACCCCACGGGCGAGATCAGTGCGGTCGGCACCACCGAAGCGCTGGATGCCGCCGTGCAGCGCCGCGACCTGGCGCCGCTGCTGGCCGTCGCGACCCTCTGCAACGACGCGCACATCGTGCCCGATCCTTCGGTCGCCGCCGGCGACGGACCCGGACGCTGGACCCTCGTGGGCGAGCCCACCGAGGGGGCGCTGAAGGCCGTCGCGATGAAGGGGGGCGTCTCGGTCGACGGCGCACGCCGCGTGGGTGTCGTCCCGTTCGACTCCGCCAACAAGTTCATGGCAACGCTCAACGAGGCATCCGACGGCTCGCGGGCGATCCTGGTGAAGGGTGCGCCCGACCGCCTGCTGGAGCGCTCACGCACGCAGCGCGGAGAGCGGGGCCCGGTCCCGATCGACATCCCGTACTGGGAGGGTGCGATCGACGACCTGAGCGCTCAGGGCCTGCGCGTGCTCGCGGCCGCGCGTCGCCCCGCCGCCGCAGACGGGCTGAGCATCGACGACCTGCACGAGCTGGAGTTCCTGGGGCTCTGGGGCATCCTCGACCCGCCCCGCCCCGAGGCGATCGAGGCCATCGCCGACTGTCACACCGCGGGCGTGCGGGTCAAGATGATCACCGGCGACCACGCCGGAACGGCCCTCGCGATCGCGCGCGAGATGGGCCTGGTGGCCGGCGACGACGTCACCGTGCTCACCGGCGGCGAGCTCGAGGCGATGAGCCAGGACCAGCTCGCCCGGGTGGTGCGCGAGGTGGACGTCTACGCCCGCACCAGCCCCGAGCACAAGATCCGCATCGTGCGCGCACTGCAGTCCCATGGCGAAGTCGTCGCCATGACCGGTGACGGCGTGAACGACGCCCCCGCCCTGACCCGGGCCGATGTCGGCATCGCGATGGGCATCAAGGGCACCGAAGCCACCAAGGAGGCGGCCGAGATCGTCCTGGCCGACGACAACTTCGCCACGATCCGCAGCGCCATCCGCGAGGGGCGGCGCATCTACGACAACCTCCGCAAATCGATCGTCTTCCTCCTGCCCACCAACGGCGCGCAGTCGCTCGTGATCCTCGTGGCGATCGTGTTCGGGCTCGCGTTGCCGCTGACGCCCGTGCAGGTGCTGTGGATCAACATGGTCACCGGCATCACGCTCTCGCTCGCGCTGGCCTATGAGCCGGCCGAGCGCGGCATCATGACGCGTCCGCCGCGCGCGCCCGGCGGTTCGCTCGTGAGCGCGCGCGAACTCGGATTCGTGCTGATCGTCTCGGTCCTCATCGGCGGGGCGGCGCTGGGACTGTTCTACTCGGTCGCCGCGACCGGCGTCGACATCGCCTACGCGCGCACCGAGGCGGTCACGATGCTCGCCCTCGGACAGCTGGCATACCTGTTCAACTGCCGATTCCTCAGCCGCTCGAGTCTCACCCCCGACGTGCTGCGCGGCAACCGGATCATCTGGTGGTCGGCGGCCGTCCTCATCGCGGTGCAGCTGGTGTACACCTACGTGCCCTTCATGAACGACCTGTTCGGATCCCGCCCACTCACGCTGCAGTCGTGGCTTCTGCCCATCGCCCTGTCGATCATGATCTTCCTCGCGGTCGAGGGGCTGAAAGCCATCCGTCGGCGCGCTGAGCTGCCGACGACACGGAAAGGACCTGCGTGATCCCCACCGATACCTCCTCCCGCGCCGCGCGCGTCGGTGCCGCCCTCGCCGGCACAGCCGGCGTGCTGGTGCTCGCCGGCTGCGGTACGGCCGACGCTGCGGGCGGGACATCCGCAGGTGACGCCTCGTACGCGGACGGCACGTACGAGGCATCCGGCTCGTACGCGACGCCCGAGTCGGTCGAGACGATCGACGTCACCGTTGAGCTCACCGACGGCGTGATCTCGGCGGTCGAGGTGGTGGGTGACCCGACCCGACCGGAGTCGGAGCGGTACCAGGAGCGCTTCATCGGCGGCATCTCGGACGAGGTCGTCGGCAAGAGCCTCGACGAGATCTCCGTCAGCCGCGTGGCGGGGTCGTCGCTCACCAGTGGCGGCTTCAACGAGGCGATCGAGCAGATCAAGGCTGACGCCCGGCAGTGACGACCGCGCGAGCGCAGTGGCGCTTCGACGCCATCGGCACCCGGTGGGAGGTGCAGACCGCCGCGGCGCTGCCGGGCGACGCGCGCCGGGCGGCATCCGCCGTCATCGAGCGGTTCGACGGGGAGTGGTCGCGCTTCCGGCCGGACTCGGTCGTGAGCACGCTGGCCCGCGGTGGCGGGGAGGTCACGGTCATCGCGCCCGCCGACGCGGCCGCGATGCTCGACGCCTACGGCGAGATGTCCGAGGCGACCGCGGGCGCCGTCAGCCCGCTCGTGGGCGGGGCGCTGGCCCATCGCGGCTACGACGCGGACTACTCCCTCGTCGACCGCGGACCGGTCGCCGCGACCGGCGACTGGCGGGAGCGCCTGACGTGGGATGCCGACACGCTGACACTGCGCGAGCCGGCGCTCATCGACGTCGGGGCCCTCGGCAAGGGGCGCCTGGTCGACCTGGTGGCCGGCTGCCTGTCTGCCTGGGGCGGCGGCGGGATCGTCGTGGACGCGGGCGGCGACATCTCGGTATGCGGCGTCACCGAGCGCATCGGACTGGAGCACCCCTACGACCCGACGCGGGCGATCGGCGTGTGGGAGGTGGCGGATGCCGCGCTCTGCGCATCGGCCGTGAACCGTCGGGCGTGGGGCGACAGCCTGCATCACGTGCTCGACGCCCGCACCGGGCAGCCGGTGCGCACGGTTGCGGCGACCTGGGCCGTTGCGCCGACGGCGATGCGTGCGGACGCCGCCGCCACGGCGCTCTTCTTCACCGGCGGTGAGGCCCTGGCCGCCGGCTGGGGCGTGTCGTGGGTGCGGATGGCGACCGACGGGCGGGTGGACTGGTCACCGGGCTGCACGGCCGAGCTGTTCACTGCGGCGCGATAACGTGGAGGTCATGGCACCAGCACCTTCACGGCATCCCTCCGCTTCATCCCGAGACGCCTGATGGGTTCGCTGACCGCCGTCTGGAGCCGCGTCTTCGCCGTGCTCGGCAAGGTGTCGATGTACCGCCTCGTGCTGTCCGCGCTCGGGGCGCTGGCCGTGATCGCCTTCGTGGCCTCGCTGTTCGGCGTGCTCGTCCCGACGCCCCTGGAACTCGTCGCCACCCTGGTGGTGCTCGCCGCCGCCTGCAGCGTCGTCGACGCCGCCGCGCAGCGGGTGCTGAAGCTCCCCTGGCGGGTGGAATCGTCCCTCATCACGGCGCACATCCTGCTGTTCGTGCTGACGCCGTCGATCGAGTTGCTGCCGCTCGTGGGCATCGCCGTCGCCGGGGCGGTCGCCTCACTGTCGAAGTACGTCCTCGCCTGGCGCGGCCGGCACGTGTTCAACCCCGCCGCCGTCGGCGCCACGGTCGTCACACTCGCGGGCCTCGGCACGTCGGCGTGGTGGGTGGGTTCGCCCTACCTGGCGCTGCCGGTGCTGCTGCTGGGCGGCGTCGTGCTGATGCGCACCGAGAAGGTGCGCGTCGTGGCGGTCTTCTGGGTGATCGCGGTTGCGGTGGCGATCGTGCGCACCTCCGTGCAGTATCAGCAGGCCGGACTGCAGGTCGCGAGCGCCGACATCGTCTGGCAGATCGTGTCGGCGTCGCCCTTCCTGTTCCTCGGCGCCTTCATGCTCTCCGAGCCCCTCACCCTGCCGCCCCGGCGGTGGCAGCAGCTGACCGTCGCTGCCGTCGTCGGCGTGCTCGCCGGGTGGCCGATCGATCTCGGCATCCTGAGCCTGGGTCAGGAGCGGGCCCTCCTCGTCGGCAACCTGGTCGCCTTCTTCTTCTCCTGGCGTGCCGCGGTGCGGCTCACCCTCACCGAGCGCACTGCCCTCACGCCGACCGCCCGGCAGCTGAGTTTCCGGACCGAGCGACGTCTCGCGTTCGTCCCCGGACAGTTCCTCGAGCTGGAGGTGCCGCACCACCATCCCGACGCCCGCGGCACGCGACGGGAGTTCAGCATCGTCTCATCGCCCGAAGAGCTGCCCGAACTGCGCATCGCGTTCCGTGAGGGCGGCGGGCCGCAGTCGAGCTACAAGAAGGCGCTGGCCGAGGTGAGCGCGGGGGACCCCCTGGCGGTCACCGGCGTCTGGGGCGACTTCGTGCTGCCCCGGCGCCGTCAGAGTCCTGTGCTCATGGTGGCCGCCGGCATCGGGGTGACGCCGTTCGTCTCGCAGCTGACGCACATGCGCCTGGCCGGGGAGCAGCGCGACGTCGTGCTCGTGTACGTCGCGTCGGATGCGTCGGAGCTGGCCTTCCGCGACGAGATCGCCGCGTCGGGGGCGCCCGTGGTGGTCTTCACCCGCGATCGGCCGGCGGATCTGCCCGCCCACTGGCGGTGGGCCGAGGGCGTGCGCCTGGACGCCGACGGCCTGCTGCGTGTCGTGCCCGACATCGCCGCGCGGCACGCGTACATCTCGGGGCCTCCCGGGCTGATCGCTGAGCTGGCGCCCGCGCTGGAGCGCGCGCGGTCGATCACGACGGACGCCTTCTCGGGGTACTGAGCCCGGGGCGCCCGGCGCCGTCGCCGTCAGCCCGCGTCGACCGCCGGCTCTGCGACGTCCCCGTCCCCGTCCACGCCGGCGCGTGCGGGCAGGCGCACCTCGAACGTCGTGTCCCCGGGCCGGCTGTCCACCGACAGCTCCCCGTGGTGGGCGTCGACGATGGCGCGCGCGATCGACAGCCCCAGCCCCGTGCCCCCGGTGTGCCGCGCGCGGGAGCGGTCGGCACGTGCGAAGCGCTGGAACAGCTCGTCCGCGAGCGCCGGATCGATGCCGGGCCCGTCGTCGTGCACGCGCAGCACCGCGCTGTCGTCCTCGTACGCGACGGTCGTGGTCACGGTCGTCCCTGCGGGGGTGTGCACGCGCGCGTTGGCCAGCAGGTTCGCGGCGACCTGGTGCAGGCGCGCGGCATCGCCGGCGATGACGACCGGCTCCTCGCCGACCTCCAGCCGCCACGTGTGGTCGGGGCCCGCGGCGCGGGCGTCGCCCACCTCCTCGACCGCGAGCCGGGTGAGGTCGACCGTTCCGACGACGAGCTCCTTGCCCTCGTCCAGACGTGCCAGCAGCAGCAGATCCTCCACGAGGGCCGTCATCCGCAGCGACTGCGCCTGGATGCGTTCGAGGGCCTGTTCGGTGTTGGCGGCCGTCTCGGGCGCGGTCGGCGACTGGTGGAGCGCGCGCAGCGACAGCTCCGAGTACCCCCGGATGGATGCCAGCGGGGTGCGCAGCTCGTGGCTCGCGTCGGCGACGAACGCGCGCATGCGCTCCTCATTGCGCTGACGGGCGGAGAGCGATTCGCCCACGTGGTCGAGCAGGGTGTTCAAGGCGGCACCGACCTGCCCGATCTCGGTGTGCGCGTCGGCTTCGGACTCCGGCACGCGCTCGGTGATCGAGACCTCGCCCTCGGCCAGAGGAAGGGATGCCACCCGCGTGGCGGTGTCGGCGACCGCGCGCAGCGGCCGCAGCGACGTGCGGATGATCAGCGCGATCGCCGCCGAGAGCAGCAGCAGCCCGCCCGACGTCAGCAGGGTCACGGTGGTGAGGATCTGCGCGACGGTGTCGGTCACCTCGGTCGTGGGTTTTCCGAGCACCGCCGAGAAGCTGGAACGGTCCGCGGGCATGAGCACGCGGTATTCGCCGAGCCCGGGCAAGCTCACCGTCGCGCCCCGCTGATCCTCGATGGCCGTCAGGATGTGCGCGATCTCGTCGTCGTCCAGGGCGACCACTGATTCGTCGTCGGTGACGTACGCGCCGGAGAGCTCAGTGACCGTGCCGAGCACGAGCAGGGTGCCCGGCTCCTGCCGGCTGCTCGAGAGTGCTTCGAGGGCGGTGGCATCCGGGCGCACGGCGATGCGCGATGCCGCCTCGCGGATCTGCGCGTCGAGGTTCTGCATCATGATGTTGCCGAGGATCGTGCCGGTGGCCAGCCCGATGCTCACGAGGATGAGCGCCACCATGGACACCACTGCCGTGATCAGCCGCGTCTGCAGGCTCCAGCGGTGCCCGGTCGGGCGGTGTGCGCGTCGCGTGGAATCCGCGGTCACTGCGGCGCTTTGATCATGTAGCCGACGCCGCGCACCGTGTGGATGAGCGGCTCGCGACCGTGATCGATCTTCTTGCGCAGGTACGAGATGTACAGCTCCACGACCGAGGAGCGGCCGCCGAAGTCGTAGTTCCACACCCGGTCGAGGATCTGCGCCTTCGACACCACTCGGCGCTGGTTGCGCATGAGGTAACGCAGCAGCTCGAACTCGGTGGCCGTCAGCTCGATGGACTCGCCGTCGCGCTCGACCTCGTGGGAGTCCTCGTTGAGGGTCAGATCACCGACGCGCAGGATGGGCTCGTTCCCGACGACGGCCGCAGTCCCGGCACGGCGCATCAGTCCGCGCAGGCGCGCGACGACCTCTTCGAGACTGAAGGGCTTGGTCACGTAGTCATCGCCGCCGGCGGTGAGTCCTGCGACCCGGTCGCCGACGGAATCCTTCGCGGTGAGGAAGAGAACCGGCACGTCGTTGCCCGAGTGGCGCAGCCGCTGCAGCACGGACATGCCGTCGAGGTCGGGCATCATGATGTCGAGCACCAAAGCGTCAGGCTCGAAGTCGCGCGCGGCCTGCAGAGCCTCGAATCCGGAAGCAGCGGTGCGCACATCCCAGCCCTCCATCCGCAGCGCCATCGACAGCAGGTCGGTCAGCATCTGCTCGTCGTCGACCACGAGCACACGCACGGGGGAGCCGTCGGGACGGCGAAGAGCGGGCACGGATGAAGGCGCGGTCATGCCCCCATTGTGAACCCCGACGTGCACGATTCCTATGGGGTGCGCTATGCGCGGGCTGTGAGCGTGCCCGCAGCGCGGGTCGGGCACGGCTTCGCCCGACGCGGCCGCACGAACCGCCGAGGGCGCGTCGGGACATTGACACACCCTCAGCGGTCCCTTCGGGGCCTTCGCGTGGGTCGGCCGACCCGGTCGGCGCCGGCAACGATTGCCGCCCCGAGGACGGCGCCCAGGGTGTTCGCGACGAGGTCGCGCACGTCGGGGTAGCGGTCGGGGAGCGCCAGAGCCTGCGTCGCCTCGATCGCGCCGCTGAGGGCCAGCCCGGCCAGCGCGGCCAGCCACCAGCGGCGTCTACCCACCCACGCCACCCACAGCAGGCCCAGCGGCAGGAACAGCACGACGTTCGACACGAACTCCAGCACCGCGAAGGTGAGCCACGCCGTGCCCTCCCAGGCGCCGAACCAGTCGCCGAGGGTGACGAGGGTTCCGCCCACCGTCTCGGGCTGTGGGCCGAGGGTCAGCGACGCCAGCACCGCCAGGTACAGCGCCGAAGCCGCCGCGAGCAGCACACGCCCGCGACGGCTTCGCACCGGCATCGGGAGCCGGCTCAGTGCGTGTCCTCGGCCTCGATCTCGCTGCGGTCGCCCGACCACAGCGTGTGGAAGGTGCCCGGCTTGTCGATGCGCTTGTAGGTGTGCGCTCCGAAGAAGTCGCGCTGCCCCTGGATGAGCGCCGCGGGAAGACGCTCGGCCCGCAGCCCGTCGTAGTACGCCAGCGACGACGAGAACGCCGGGGCCGGGATGCCGGAGGTCGCCGCCGTGGCGACGATGCGGCGCCAGGCTTCCTGGGCGCGGCCGAGCGCGTCGACGAAGTACGGCGCCGTCAGCAGGACCGGCAGGTCGGGGGTGGCGGCGTACGCGTCGCTGATGCGGTTGAGGAACTGCGCGCGGATGATGCAGCCGCCTCGCCAGATCTTCGCGATCGCGCCCAGGTCGATCGCCCAGTCGTACTCCGCCGCGCCCGCGCGGATCTCGTCGAAGCCCTGGCTGTAGGCGACGATCTTCGAGGCGTACAACGCCAGGCGCACGTCCTCGATGAACGCGTCGGCGTCGTCGACCGAGAGCGTCTCGCCGGCACCGGGCAGGTCCTGCGAGACCTCGCGCTGCTCGGGGTGGCTCGACAGCGAGCGGGCGAACACGGCCTCGGCGATGCCCGAGACGGGGGTGCCGAGGTTCAGCGCGGTCTGCACGGTCCAGGCGCCGGTGCCCTTGGCCCCGGCCTGGTCGAGGATGACGTCCACGAGCGGCTTGCCGGTGGTGGCATCCACCTGTCGCAGCACCTCAGCGGTGATCTCGATCAGGTAGGACTCCAGCTCGCCCCGGTTCCACTCCGCGAACACCTCGGCGATCTCGGCGGGGGACATGCCGGTGCCGCGGCGGATGAGGTCGTAGGCCTCGGCGATCAGCTGCATGTCGGCGTACTCGATGCCGTTGTGCACCATCTTCACGAAGTGCCCCGCGCCGTCGTGGCCGACGTGGGTGACGCAGGGCTCGCCCTCGGCGACCGCAGCGATCGACTTCAGGATGGGGCCGAGCGTGACCCACGACGCGTCGGAGCCGCCCGGCATGATCGACGGCCCGTTGAGGGCCCCCTCCTCGCCGCCCGAGATGCCCGCCCCGACGAAGTTGATGCCCGTCTCGCGCACCGCCCGCTCGCGGCGGATCGTGTCGGTGAAGAGGGCATTCCCGCCGTCGACGATGATGTCGCCGGGCTCGAACACCTGGGTGAGGGCGTCGATGACGGCGTCGGTGGGGCCACCGGCCTTGACCATGATGATGGCCGTGCGCGGCTTCTTCAGCGACGCGGCGAACTCGTCGTACGAGAACGCGGGCACGAATCCCGCCTCGGGGTGCGCGGCGACGAGCTCATCGGTCTTGGAACGGGAGCGGTTGAACACCGCGACGGTGTTGCCCTCGCGGCTGGCGAGGTTGCGGGCGAGGTTCGAGCCCATGACGGCAAGGCCCACCACGCCGATGTTGGCGACCGGGGCCGCGGGGGAGTCGGGTCCCTCGGCGGCGGGTGCGTCGCGGGGCACGTCCTCCGGCGACGGGGCTCCCTCGTGCAGGCCGGCGGAACCGGGGGTGTCGTCGCGGTCGTCGGACATGTTGGTCTGGGCGTTGTCGTTCATGCTTCTCCTCGTGCCTGCCGACCTGCGGTGCGCCGCGGTCTGGCCGCACCCCGGCCCGTCCAGCGTAGTGCGGCCACCGGTCCGATCTCCGCGCGTGTGACGGAGCCCGCGACGGCGTGGTCCGCCGCGCGAAGACCGAATGATCATATCATTGGGGTGCGGCGCCGATGCGGCGCCGGTCCCGCCCATGACGGATGCGCCCATGAAGATTCTCGCCCTCGAGGCCAGCACGACGTCGGCCAAGACCATGCTCTTCGACACCGAGACCGGTGATGTGCAGGTCGCCTCCCGCCGTTTCGAGCACGACGGAGCAGACGCGGCGGTGCGCGACGGCGACGCGATCTGCGCCCAGCTGCTGGCGCTGGGGCGCGAGAGTGCCGGCGGCGGCCCGGTCGATCTGATCGTGCTGAGCGGCACCTGGCACGGCGTGACCCTGCGCCGCCGCGACCTGACGGCAGTCACCCCCGTGATGGAGTGGCCCTACACCGGCGCTCAGGACCTCTCGGCGCGGCTGCGCCGTGACGACGAGTTCACGCGCTGGTTCCACGACCGCACCGGATGCATGGTCAACGCCTCGTATCCGGCGTTCAAGCTGATGCATCTGCGGGAGCAGGGGATCGACCTCGCGGGAACAGTGGCGCTCGACCAGCCCACCCTCATCTTCGCGCGCCTGACCGGGGAGATCTGGACGAACGCGTCGCTCGCGTCGGGCACCGGCCTGCTCGACGCGCGCAGCGGGGAGTGGGATGCCGAGGTCGCAGACCGCCTCGGGCTCAGCGACGTCGGGCTGCCTCCGCTGCGCCCGTCGACGGCGACGGCGCCGCTGACGGCGGAGGGTGCAGCAGCGCTCGGGCTGCGCGCGGGCATCCCGGTGCTGACCCCCGGCCCCGACGGCGGGCTCAGCCAGGTCGGTGACCTCGCGACCGAGCCGGGGGAGATGACGTTCTCGATGGGCACGAGCGGAGCGCTGCGCATCGCCACGCGGCATCCGTCGCCCTCGCCCTCGTTCAGCACCTGGTCGTACCGATCGCCCGTCGGGCCGCTGAGCGGAGCGGCGACGTCGGGCTGTGGCAACTGTGTGGACTGGGCGCGCGAGCGGCTGTTCGGGGCGGACGTCCACTACGCCGAACTCGAACCGCTCCTGTCGCCGGACGCCACCGATCTGCCGGTGTTCCTGCCGTTCCTCTTCGGTGAGCGAAGCCCCGGGTGGCAGGACCAGCGCCGCGGCGGGTGGCTCGAGCTGCAACCGCACCACACCCGCGCGGACATGTACCAGGGCGTGCTCGAGGGCATCGTCTACTCGCTGTACCACTGCTACCGCGAGCTCGTCGCGGCGCACGGCGTGCCGCGGCGCATCGTGCTCTCGGGCGGGGTGCTCTCGTCGCCGATGTGGACGCAGCTGACCGCCGATGTCTTCGGGGTCGACATGGAGGTGTCGACCCGCCAGCATAGCTCCCTCGTGGGCGCGGTGCGGATGGGCCTGCGAGCCACCGGGCACGACGGTCGCCACTCCGCTCTGGACGGCGGCGCTCCCACTGTCATCCGTCCGCGCGGGCAGCGGCGCGAGCAGTACGACGCCGGGTTCGCCAGGTACCTCGACCAGTACGCCCGCACGGCGCCGCCGCAGGTCGGTCGCTGACCTGGCAAGGCGCCGCAGGTCAGTCGCGGGACTGGACCTCGCCCAGCACCGCCTCGACGTAGCGGCGGGTGTGGTGCTCGGCGGCCTCGGCGTCGCCGCGCGCGATCGCGGCGGCGGTCTGCACGTGGTTGTGCAGCGCCTCGGCATCCGGAACGCCCGGGGTGAGCCCGGCGCGGGAGCGCCCGGTGATCACGGCCGCGACCGCGGGCTTGACCGCGGCCAGCATCGGATTGCCGCTGGAATCGAGAACGAGGTCGTGAAAGGCGATATCGGCCGTCAGGTAGTCATCGCTGTCACCGCGGCCCTCGGCGCCCAGCTGCTCGAGGCGATCGGCGAGCCGGACGATGCGCTCGCGTTCGTCGGGCCGGGCGCGCTCCGCGCTCAGGCGCGCGGCGATCGGCTCCACCGCGGCGCGCAGCTCGTTGGCGACGACCAGCTGTCTGTCGCGACCGGGACCGCGCAGCTGCCAGCCGATGAGGCGACCGTCCAGTGCGCTCCACTCCGACGTGGGTCGTACGGTGACGCCGACGCGGCGGCGCGACAGCAGCATCCCCATCGCCTCGAGGACGCGCACGGCTTCACGGATCACGGTGCGCGACACGCCGTACTGCTCTTCGAGCCCGGCGAGGGTCAGGATCGACCCCGGAGGCAGCTGTCCGGACGCGATCCGCATGCCCAGATCGTCCATGACCGATCCGTGAGAGGCCTGGGCCACCGGATTCTCCGATCGACGACGAGCGGGTGGGACTGCGGGTCAGCCCTTCTTGTACCCCTGGCGTCCCATGGACCACAGTGCACCCACGGCCCCGACGGCGGCGACCGCGGTCATGGCGCCGATGAGCCACACGAGGGCGTGGGAGATGAAGCCGTATTCCATGGGAGTCCTCCGGGCAGGTGAGTGGGCGTCTTCATGGTACCGGCGCCGCTGGTAGACTCGGACCGAACTTCGGCGAGGGATGCCGCGCGCCATGCGCAGCCATCCGTGATCGACGCGGTGATGCAGGCCTTGCGGCTTTCCTCACGCGCATGCGTTCGAGTCGAACCACAGACCCAGATCTGGGCTGAAGAGCCCGCAAGGAGAAATCATCATGTCGACTGACACCGACACCAAGGTCGTCGCCACCAAGCGCGAGAACTTCGGCAAGGGCTACGCCCGGCGCCTGCGCGCGTCCGGCCAGATCCCCGCCGTCATCTACGGCCACGGCACCGAGCCCCTCCACGTGGCCCTGCCCGGCCACCAGATGGCTCTGCTCATCCGCCGCGCCAACGCGGTGCTCGAGCTCGAGGTCGACGGCACGCAGCAGCTGACCCTGGTCAAGGACGTGCAGAAGGACCCCGTGCACCAGATCATCGAGCACATCGACCTGCTCGTGGTGAAGAAGGGCGAGAAGATCGAGGTCGACATCCCGATCACGGTCGTCGGCGAGCCCTACCCCGGCACCATCGCGAACCTCGACGCCGTCAGCATCCTGCTCCAGGTCGAGGCCACCCACATCCCGCAGTCGATCGAGATCGACGTCGAGGGCCTCGAGGAGGGCGCGCACATCACCGCCGCCGACCTGAAGCTCCCGAAGGGCGCCACGCTGGTGGCCGACCCCGAGACGCTCATCGTCGCCGTGTCGGTGCCGTCGTCGACCCTCGCCGCCGTCGACGAGATCGAGGCAGCCGACGAGGCCGTCGCCGAGGACCAGTCCGAGGCGTCCGAGTCCGAGTCCGAGTAAGGACCTGCACGAAGAGGGGGTGCGGATTCCGCACCCCCTCTTCGCGTCTCGCGGTGATGTGAGCTCGCTCGCGTTGGGCCGACGTGCTCGCGTCGCGCGGGCTTGGCCCCCGGCGCTCTCCGACAGGATGGATGACATGGCTGACACCTGGCTCGTCGTGGGGCTCGGCAACCCCGGCCCCCGGTACGAGATGACACGGCACAACATCGGGCAGATGGTCGTCGACGAACTCGCCTCGCGGCGGTCCGAGACCTTCCGTGCGCACAAGGCCAACGCCCGTGCCGCCGAGACGTGGCTGCGTCCGGGCGGTGACAAGATCGTGCTAGCCAAGCCCAACAGCTTCATGAACGTGTCGGGTGGGCCGGTGGCGAACCTGGCATTCTTCTACGGTGTGCCGCCCGAGCGCGTGGTCGTCGTGCACGATGAGCTGGACATCCCGTTCGACACCATCAAGCTGAAGGTGGGCGGCGGGCACGGGGGACACAACGGCGTTCGCGACGTCGCCAAGGCTCTCGGCACCCCCGACTTCGCGCGCGTGCGGGTGGGGATCGGCCGTCCGCCCGGGCGGCAGGATGCCGCGGACTGGGTGCTGGACCCGTTCGGGCCCACGGAGCGCAAGACGCTGCCCGTGCTGGTCTCCGATGCCGCCGACGCCGTGGAACAGCTCATCGGCGAGGGCCTCCTCGCCGCGCAGCAGCGCCATCACGCCCCTCGCGAGTGAGTATTCGCGCCCGAATACTCACTCGCAGTCAGAAGGCGAGTGGACCGGAGGCGCCGGCGCTGAGGCCGATCACGACGGCCACGGCGAAGACCACGGGACCGAGCGCGGCGACGACCACCGCGGCGATGCCCTGCCCGCGACCCCGCTGCTGCGCGATCGCGACGATGCCCTGCACAAGCGCCCAGATCCCCAGCACGGTACCGGCCCAGAAGCTCAGCTCCGCAGTGAGCACCGATCCCCGCGCGGGCGCGAGGTAGGCGAAGTCGAATTCCGAGGCCGGCCCCGCGAGGATCGCGGCTCCGCCCACCTCCCCGACGCGTACGCACGCGACGGCGGCGATCACCGAGGCGAGCACGGCCGCTGCGAGCGCCAGCACGAGTGCGACGGTCCCGAGCGTGCCCGGCCGCGGCGCCTGCGGTTCTCGCAAGGGCGGTCGCCCGACGGGCCCGGCAGGCGGGCCGGCATAGGGCTGCGCCGGGTAGCCGTACGGCGGCGGCGGCGCGGCGGACGGCGTCGGGTACGGAGGCTGGGATGCCGAAGGCGCGGGGTGGTCGCTCACGGCCCCATCCTACGAGTCGGTGTCCGCCGGCGGTCGTAGACTCGTAGCGTGACAGTTCCCGGGATCGTGCGCGCCCTCATGCAGGCCGACTCCTTCCGGGAGGCGGTGGATTCCTCGTCGGTCGACACCGACTTCTCGATCGTCGAGGGCCTCGACGCGCCCCTGCTCGCCGCGCTCGTCGAGCGCCGCCGTGAGGCCGGCAAACCGGCGGCCCTCCTCGCGATCGCTCCCACCGGCCGTCGCGCCGAGTCTCTCGGCACCGCCCTGGGCGAGATGCTTCCTGGCGCCATCGTGCACCACTTCCCGGCGTGGGAGACGCTGCCGCACGAACGGCTGAGCCCCAGCGCAGAGACCGTCGGTCAGCGCCTTGCGGTGCTTCGCGATGTCGCGGCGTGGGACGGCACCGTGCCCCTCATCGTCACGGCGTCGGTGCGCAGCGCCGTGCAGCCCATCGCCGGCGGGCTCACCGACATCGAGGCCGTGCACCTCGTCGCCGGCGGCCGCGGGCACGACCTCACCGATGTGTCCCGGCGCCTCGTCGAACTCGCCTACCACCGCGTCGACATGGTCTCGCGACGGGGCGAGTACGCGATGCGCGGCGGCATCCTCGACGTCTTCCCACCGGTGGCCGACCACCCCTACCGCGTGGAGTTCTTCGGCGACGAGGTCGACGAGATCCGCGCCTTCTCGGTCGCCGACCAGCGGTCGCTGCCGGGAGAGGTCAAAGAGGTCACCCTCATCCCCAGCCGTGAGCTGCTGCTCACCGAGGCGGTGCGCGAGCGCGCCCGTGGGCTCGCCGGTCAGTACCCGGGACTCTCCGGCATGCTGGAGAAGATGGCGGAGGGCATCCCGGCCGAGGGCATGGAGTCCCTCCTGCCGGTGCTCGTGGACGAGATCGTCACCATCGCGGACTACCTCCCGCGCGGAACCGCCGCCGCGCTCGTCGACCCCGAGCGGTCGGTCACCCGCGCGATGACCCTCGGCGACACCAACCGCGAGTTCCTCGAGGCGGCGTGGAG
>NZ_JANJFJ010000714.1:0-807 GCF_024626565.1 Microbacterium sp. zg.Y909 | reverse complement strand
CGCCGTCTCCATGCCGTCGAGACTACGCGCACCCCGCCGACATCCCGCTGGGCGGGGTGCATCGAGGGGCGGACGATGGGCCCGAGCCGCCTCAGGGGGCGGCGTCCTCCTCGAAGAGGAAAAGGTCTTCGATGCTGCAGTGAAAAGCGGCTGCGAGCCGGAACGCCACGGGGAGCGACGGGTCGTACCGGCCTTTCTCGATCGAGATGATCGTCTGGCGCGACACTCCCAGCTCGTCTGCCAGTCGTTGCTGGGACCATCCGAGATCTTGGCGGCGCTGCGAGAGGGTGTTCCGCATCAGGTGGCTGACCTCTTCAGCCAGAGGTAGCGCGCTGCGCAGTCGAGCATCGCGAAGAGGACCGCGGCAGCAAGGACCACGCCGACGGATGCCTCGATCCGTGCGAATGAGAATGCCGCTGCGCCGAGCCCGCCGACGAGGAGGACATCATGGAAGGCGCCGCCGGCCGCCTTCTGATACCAATCGGATTCGATGGAATCGTCCGGTTTCGCGACTGCTCCCGCAATCGTCGAGCGGTCCACGAGCAGTCCCCAGCCCAGTGCGGCCGCGGCGGGCAAGGTCCCCGCCATGACGACCGCGAAAGCGAGCCCGGCTCGTTCATCGGGATTCAGCGCCACGAAGAGCCCGCCCGCGCAGGCCGAGACGACCACGCCGATCATCAGCGACGTGCCCCACAGTGTCGCGGAACCTCCGCCGAAACGCGCGCGCCCCCAACGGCTCTTCGTCGTCGTGCTGCCATCCATGTCATCCACCTCTCCACCGGACGAAGCGTCCCGTGTCGTCGCTTC
>NZ_JANJFJ010000713.1:0-807 GCF_024626565.1 Microbacterium sp. zg.Y909 | reverse complement strand
GCTGGTGGAGGAGTGGGCGCCCGATCAGGTGGCGCCGGCCGAGCCGCTGGCGGAGTTCTTCCGCCGCTTCGTCGCCTCGCACGGTCCTGCCGGCCCGCGAGACTTCGCCTGGTGGACCGGCCTTCCCCTGGGCGTCGCGCGTCAGGCCGCCGATGCCGCAGTCGAGCATGTCGAGGTGGTCGCCGAGCGTGCGGGCGATCGGCTGTGCGTCAGCCGCTCCCGCGCCCCACGGCGTCTGCTCTCAGCGCCCCGCGTCATGGCGCTCCCGCCGTTCGAGGAGTCCTACATCTCCTACGCGGATCGCACCGTGACCTGCCCTGCCCCGTTGCTCGGAGAGGTCGGTCCCGCCAAGAACGGCATCGTCAAGCCCATCCTCGTCGCCGACGGGGAGGTCGTGGGGGTGTGGTCGACGTCGGTGGCGGCCGGCCGGCAAGCCCGGCTGCCGGTGGCGCGCGTCCTGGCGCCCGATCGGGTCGAGGCGCCCGAGGTCGAGGCCGCGGTGGCCCGCTTCTCACACTTCCTCAGCCGCTGAGGCGGGCGCCGCGGGTCGGTCTTCCAGGCTGCGCGCCGACCCCGCCCCCGGTGCCGCCCAGCCCCGCCGCTCAGCCCTGCGCGTGCCGCTCGAGGAAGTCGTACACCTCGTTGTCGTCGACACCGGGGAAGGCCCCCCGCGGCAGGGGCGAGAACATCTGCATGTGCACGCGGGCGCTCGGCCATGCCTTGCCCTCCCAGCGTGAGGCGACATCAGCCGGCGGGCGTCGGCAGCAGGCCTCGTCGGGACACGACGACGACACCCGCTTGGGCGTC
>NZ_JANJFJ010000712.1:0-818 GCF_024626565.1 Microbacterium sp. zg.Y909 | reverse complement strand
AGCGCTGCAGCGACAGGAACAGCACGAGCACGGGGATCGAGGCCAGCACCGCTCCGGCGGCGAAGAGCCCCCAGTTCGACGAGAGCTGGTTGGACACCCACTGGTACATGCCGACCGCGAGGGTCCACTGATCCTCGGAGACGAGCACGATCTTGGCGATGATGAAGTCCGCGAATGCCGAGATGAACGCCAGCAGCGCGACGACGGCGAGGATGGGCGTCACCAGCGGGATGATCAGCTGCCAGAAGATCTGCGCGTGTGTGGCGCCGTCGATCTTGGCGGACTCGTCGATCTCCATCGGGATCGTGTTGAAGAACCCGTACATGAGGAAGGTGTTGGCTCCCAGCGCGCCGCCGAGGTAGACGCAGATCAGGGCGATCTTGGAGTTGAGGCCGAGGGCGGGGATGACCTCGCCGAGGGTCAGCAGCATGATGAAGATCGCGACGAACGCCAGCGCCTGCGGGAACATCTGCACGATGAGCAGCGTGGTCAGTCCCACCCGGCGACCCGAGAACCGGAACCGCGAGAACGCGTAGGCCGCCGCGGCGCCCATGATCACCGCGCCGATCGACGAGATGCCCGCGACGATCAGGGTGTTGCCGGCCCAAGCCCAGTACTTGGTGTCGGCCAGCGCCAAGTAGTTGGACAGGTCGAATGCGCTGAAGAGCGCGTTCGCCGCAGAGAGCGTGCCCCGCGGGTTGAGCGAAGCCGACAGCACGTACACCAGCGGGAAGGTGGCGTAGAAGATGATCGCGATCGCGACGAGGTACTTCCAGCCCACCTCGACGAACCAGCGCCGGCGCTGGCCGGGGGGGGGG
>NZ_JANJFJ010000711.1:0-818 GCF_024626565.1 Microbacterium sp. zg.Y909 | reverse complement strand
TCCAACGCGCTGATCCTTTCGCAGACGCCCTCGTCCGGGCCGCTCGTCGGCGCGGTCACCGCCACCGGCGAGGTGCTCATCACGGGCACGTTCGCCCTGCCGGAGGGCCTCGGCTCCAACGGCCACGCCCCGGGTGTCGCAGACGGCAAGGACGTCGACGCCGTTCTCATCGACGGCGAGCTGCCCGCAGCATCCTCACCCACCCCCATCGCGGCAAGCGCCGCTGTGAGCACGTCCAAGAGCGCTGGGGAGATCATCCAGCCGCCCGCGCCGGAGAAGGGCGGGCGACTCATGATGGCTCTTGCCATCACCGCCGGAGCCCTCGCCCTGGCCCTCATCGGCGTGCTCGTCTTCGCAATCACCACAGGAGTCTTCTCATGACCGCCAGCGCCCAATCGCGTGAAATGATCCAGATCGCCGCGCAGGCCGCAGATGCGACCGGCGGAGAGGACATCGTCGCGCTTGACGTTTCCGAGCCGCTGCCGCTCGTCGATGCCTTCCTCATCGTGTCCGGCAACAGCGAGCGCAATGTCGCCGCAATCGCCGACCGCATCGAGGAGAAGCTCCTCGAAGCGGGACACAAGCGCCTCCGCCGCGAGGGGCGTGAGCAGGCCCGGTGGATTCTGCTGGACTTCGGTGACCTCGTCGCGCACGTCTTCCACCAGGAGGAGCGCGTGTTCTACGGCCTCGAGCGACTGTGGAAGGACTGCCCGGTCATCCCGGTAGAGCTCCCCGCCACCACGTCGGCCGACTGAGGCTCACTGCAGGCAGAACTCGTTGCCCTCGGGGTCGCGCAGCTGGTAGTACAGCTCGGGCCA
>NZ_JANJFJ010000710.1:0-819 GCF_024626565.1 Microbacterium sp. zg.Y909 | reverse complement strand
CCGCGCGAGCCCACGCGCGCCATGCGGTGCAGCAGCAGTCCCGAAGCGGCGACCACCGCTCCCCCGACCCACAGCAGCGTCTGAGCGCCCCACAGGACCAGTTCGACCGCACCCCACGATGCGGCGAGCAAGCCGGCGAGACCGACCATCGTCGTCACCAGGCGGGCGCGGCGACGGGCACGCGCGCGCCGGGCGGCCGGCAGGGCGCGGGCTGCAGCAGCGGCGGCACGGGCGCGCTCCCGAGCGGCTGCCGCGTCGGCGCGAGCCGTCTCTGCGTCTGCACGGGCACGTTCGCGCGCGGCCTCGGCCTCGGCACGGGCCTGCTCGGCGGCCGCCTGCGCTTGCTCGCGCGCGGCCTCGGCTTCGATGCGAGCGAGTTCCTTGGCGGCAGCGGCGTCGACGCGAGCCTTCTCACGGGCGAGGGCGAGCTCGGCGCGCGCCACCTCCAACGAGGCGCTGGCGCGTTCCGCCTCGACCCGCTTGGCGAGTCGCTGCTGGGTGAGTGCGGTGCGGGCGTTCAGTTCGAGCCGCACCTCTTCGGGCGCCTCGCTCGTCTCTGCCAGCACACGCATCGCCCGACCGAGGCGCAGCGCATTGCGCTCCGCGGCCTCGTACTGATGGCGGCTGTGCCAGGACGGCAGCAGGTACACCAACCACAGCCCCACCACGACGGCGACGATCACGCCGCCGCCCAATACCTGCCCACCCATGCCGACCACGGTATGCGACCGCGACCCTCACAGGCCGCGCATCCGTGCGCGTGTCGGACTCTCTCCTTCAACAAGAAGGTGAAGTTCAGCTCGAAAGCCGGTCCGCGGG
>NZ_JANJFJ010000709.1:0-824 GCF_024626565.1 Microbacterium sp. zg.Y909 | reverse complement strand
CTGCTGCTGGTACGCGTGACCTGTGCGGTTGCGTAACGCAGCGACGGGCCGATCTCATCGACCTCGAGCTCGATGGAGACGCGGTTCTGCCCCTCGCGGTCCTGGTAGGACCGCTGCTTCAGGCGACCACTGGCGATGACCCGCATGCCCTTGGTGAGCGAACCGGCCACGTGCTCGGCGAAGTCGCGCCACACGCTCGCGCGGAGGAACAGCGCTTCGCCGTCCTTCCACTCGTTCGCCTGACGGTCGAAACTGCGCGGCGTCGACGCGATCGTGAAGTTCGCGACGGGCAGTCCGCTCTGCGTGTAACGCAGCTCGGGGTCTGCCGTGAGGTTTCCCACAACGGTGATGACGGTCTCGCCAGCCATCGTCGTTACGCCTTCGCAGCCTTCGCGGGCGCGGCAGCCTTGCGGGCAGCCTTCGCCTCGGAACGCTCCTTCTCGGCGGCGACCATGGCCATCGCCTCTTCAGCGCGGAGGATCTTGGTGCGCATGATCTGCTCGTTCAGCTTCAGCTGACGGTCGAGCTCCTGCGCGGACTCGCTGCTCGCGGTGAAGTTGACGACGGCGTAGACGCCCTCGGTCTTCTTCTGGATCTCGTATGCGAGACGGCGGCGACCCCAGATGTCGACGTTGTCGATCGTGCCACCATCGTTGGTGATGACCTTGAGGAACTTCTCAAGGTTGGTGGCGACGAGGCGCTCGTCGATCTCGGGGTTGAGGATCACCATCAGTTCGTACTGGTGGATGTGCGTCACTTACCCACCTCCTTCGGACTAGAACGGCTCCCGGGCATTTCCCGGAAGCAGGAGGGTGTGTGCACTG
>NZ_JANJFJ010000708.1:0-836 GCF_024626565.1 Microbacterium sp. zg.Y909 | reverse complement strand
ACCGCCGAGACCGAGGCGGCGGAGTTCATGTCGACCTACAAGCTCGGCGTCGTGCCGATCCCGACGAACAAGCCGATGATCCGCAAGGACCAGCCGGACCTCGTCTACAAGAACGAGCAGGCGAAGTTCGCGCAGGTCGTCGAGGACATCGCCGAGCGCCACGCCGCCGGACAGCCCGTGCTGGTCGGCACGGTGAGCGTCGAGAAGAGCGAGTACCTGTCGCGGCTGCTGGCCAAGAAGGGCGTCAAGCACGAGGTGCTCAACGCCAAGAACCATGCCCGTGAGGCCGAGATCGTCGCCCGCGCCGGGCGGCTGGGCGCGGTGACGGTCGCCACCAACATGGCGGGCCGCGGCACCGACATCATGCTCGGCGGCAACGCCGAGTTCCTCGCGGTGCAGGAGTTGAAGGCCCAGGGCCTGGACCCGGTCGAGACTCCCGAGGAGTACGAGGCCGCGTGGGACTCCGTGTACGCCTCGATGCGCGACACGGTCGCCGAAGAGGCGACGAAGGTCGTCGAAGCGGGCGGCCTGTACGTGCTGGGAACCGAGCGGCACGAGTCGCGCCGCATCGACAACCAGCTGCGCGGTCGCTCCGGCCGTCAGGGAGACCCCGGCGAGAGCCGCTTCTACCTGTCCCTGACCGACGACCTCATGCGGCTGTTCCAGTCCGGCGCCGCTGAGGCGATCCTGGCGCGCACGAACTTCCCCGACGACGTCGCCATCGAGTCGACCATGGTCTCGCGCGCCATCAAGAGCGCCCAGTCCCAGGTGGAGTCCCGCAACGCCGAGATCCGCAAGAACGTCCTCAAGTACGACGATGTGCTCAACCGTCAGCG
>NZ_JANJFJ010000707.1:0-838 GCF_024626565.1 Microbacterium sp. zg.Y909 | reverse complement strand
CCGTACCAGGTGCGCGACTTCCAGGCGGCGAAGAAGCCCACCGGCACCGCGATCAGCACCGAGAGCGCGAACGACAGCAGCGTCAGCGGCAGGGTGACGTTCATGCGCCGGACGATCTCGTCGCCGACGTTCAGGTGGTTGGTGAACGACTGGCCGAGGTCGAACGACAGCAGCTGCCCGACGTACGACAGGAACTGTTCCCAGATCGGCCGGTCCACCCCCAGGCGGGCGGCGGCCGCGGCGATCTCGGCATCCGTCGCCCCCACCGAGATCAGGGCGAAGACGGGGTTTCCCAGCACCCGGAGCACGACGAACAGGATCGTCACCGCCAGCGCGAACGCCAGCAGCAGCAATCCTGTCCGTCGAAGCAGGTACCGGGTGATCGCTACGCCTTCGTGATGTCGTACACGTAGAAGAGGGAGTTCAGTCCATTCTCCGGCACGCCGCTGACCCCCTCCGCCGCGATGCGCAGCTGCGGGTTCAGGTAGAGCCAGACGCTCGCGGCGTCGTCGGAGATCTGCTGGTTCGCCTTCGCGATCAGCTCGGTCTGCTCCTCGACGGTGGATGCCGCCTCGGACTGAGCCAGCCACGTCTGCACGTCGGCGTTGTCGTAGCCCCAGTAGAAGTCGGGGTTGCCGTAGAAGTTGATGTCACGGTCGTTGACGTGGCCCTGCAGGGTCGCCTCGAAGTTCTTGTCCGTGTAGACCTTCTGGTACCACTCGTCGTCGGTGATGATGTTGATCTCCACCGTCACGCCGACCTTCGCCAGCTCGGACTTGAGGAACTCCGCGACCGTGGAGTGCACGCCCGAGTCGGGGGTGTCGATCGTGAAGGTGAA
>NZ_JANJFJ010000706.1:0-840 GCF_024626565.1 Microbacterium sp. zg.Y909 | reverse complement strand
CTCCCGCCCGACGTGCCGACGACCCGGGGCGCGGGACCGCGGGTGCGTCGCCGGCCGTCTCGCGCGCCCGCGTCTCGGTGCGAAGCAGGAACAGCACGGCCACGGCCAGCACGGCGAACGAGAAGACGTCCATGTCCGACGGCACGGCGAGCGCCGGGACCAGCCAGACGGTGACGACGCCGACGGCCGCCAGCAGCGGCATCCGGGCGGTCACCACGACGTGGTCGAGCACGATGGTGAACAGCCCCACCGCCGCGACCAGCAGGAAGCTCAGGGGCGTTCCGGCGTCGAGGGGCGCCGAGCCGACGAGGATCTCCGTCATGCCCTCGGTGTAGAGGGGCGGCACGGCGCGCACGGTCTCGGGGGTGGGGAAGATCCACAGCAGCGCCGTGTCCGACAGGAACAGGCCGGTGAGCAACAGCGCCCACACCGCGAGCTGGATGCCGGTGGCTGCAAGGGCAGGCAGGCGCCGGGCGTGGGCGAGGTGGCCGGCCGTCAGCAGCGCCGCCGTCAGCGCCACCGAGGCCACCAGCCAGCCGCCCGGAGCGATCACGTCCACGAGGGGCAGCGCGGATGCCACGATGACCGCCGCCACCGCGAGGGTGAGCCGCAGGTGCGCGCGGCTGCGGCGGGGGCGTGCACCGTCAAGCGACGACATGGCCCGCCTCCCGTTCGACGGCTTGCTGCCATGCCGGCACGAGGTCCGCACCCGCTGGGATCGACGCGACCCGCCAGCCGTGGGCCGCGGCGCGCGGCAGCGCGTCGTCGACCGGTGACACCGCGAACAGCAGTGGCAGCGACGAGTGGTGGGCGACCGGGGCCAGGGCCGCGGCATCCGCC
>NZ_JANJFJ010000705.1:0-857 GCF_024626565.1 Microbacterium sp. zg.Y909 | reverse complement strand
CGGCGCGCAGGCGCGCACGTCTTGCGCGACGCGTGAGCGGGGGGGCGTCCTCGGTGGTCACCTGCCAAAAATACCCTGCCCGCCCGTGGGTATACTCGACGCCACAACCACGGGAGTCCGGTGAGCCGGGCTGAGAGGAAGCGATCCACGCTTCGACCGTCGAACCTGATCCGGATCATGCCGGCGCAGGGAGGAGAGAGAAATGCACGCATCGAAGCCTGCTGGCGCAACCGCGCAGAGCTCATCGCGACCGGCCGTTCCGCCGCTGTCGCAGCGCGCCCGCTGGCGCGTCGTCGACATCGTCGTGGCCAGCGTCATCGCCGTCGCCTGTGCGGCGGTGTTCCTGCTGTGGAACGTCGGCTACGAGGGTCCGAGCGCGCTGCTGACGCCGCTGCTGCCCGGCGTCCAGGGCCTGCTCGCGGGTCCCTGGCTGATCGCAGGAGTGCTCGGCGGGCTCATCATCCGAAAGCCGGGGGCGGCCCTCTACACCGAGACCGTCGCCGCGGTGATCTCGGCCCTCCTCGGCAACAAGTGGGGGCCGTTGACGATCGTGTCCGGTCTCGTGCAGGGGGCGGGGGCCGAGCTGGTGTTCCTGCTGTTCCTCTACGGCGTGTGGCGGCTGCCGGTGGCGATCCTCGCCGGAGCCGGGGCGGGCCTCGCCGCCGGCATCAACGACCGCATCCTCTGGTACGCGGGGGCGGACACGCTCTTCACCACCGTCTACATCGCCTCGACGACGCTCTCGGGCGCGGTCATCGCGGGTCTCGGCGCCTGGCTCATCGCGCGAGGGCTGGCCGCCACCGGTGCGCTGGGCAGGTTCGCGGCAGGCCGCGAGGTCTCCCGGCGCGTCTGACGTG
>NZ_JANJFJ010000083.1:0-14976 GCF_024626565.1 Microbacterium sp. zg.Y909 | reverse complement strand
CGGAACCAGTACTCGGCGTCATCGGTGAAGATGGCGCGGACATCGTCGGGGTTCTCGGTCTGCCAGGCGGTGATGTATCCGTCCAGCCATTCGCGTGTTCTGCTCATGCGGATGGTCTACTCCGGGGTGCGGACAGCGTGCGGCGGGGTTGACGGGCCGTCGGGGCTGTGCGCCTCCCAACGGGGGGGTAATCCACCACGGAGCTCAGGGAGGAGGGATGACACCAGTGCGGCTGCGACCTCAGAACGGCGGGGAGTCGAACTCGTCGGGTTCGGTCGCGAACGCGACTTCGCTCACCGGGCGGTCGATGTAGACCCGGCCCGTGGGCGAGGTCCATTTCAGCACCCCGCCACCGAGCTGTTCCACGCGCCAGGTCGAGTGGTGTTTTGCGGTGTGATGTCGCTCGCAGAAGTGAGCGAGGTTGCAGACGGCGGTCGGCCCGCCCCGCGCGTGGTCGATCGTGTGATCGATGTCGCACAGCCGAGCCGGCACCCGGCAGGCGATGAATCGGCAGTGCTGATCGCGGGTGCGCAGGTAGCGGCGCATCTCTTCGGAGGGGCGGTAGCGGTCAACGGCGAGGACCGCCCCCGAGATCGGGTGGGTGAGGATGCGGTCCCACCCGGGTGCGCCGGCCGCGAGGGTGCGTGCCGTCGCGGCGTCGATGGGGCCGTGCCCGACGAGGGTGGTGGATTCGAAGGGATCGGCCACGTGGTCGCCGATGAGCGTGAGGACCGGCACCGTGACCTGCACGTTCGCGCGGATCGAATCCAGCCCGCCGGGGATCGCGACCGACGACGGCGCGCCGGTGAGTAGCAGGTCGCTCAGCGCGTCGGCGCGCAGTTCGTTCAGCGTGCGGGTGTCGGGGGTGGCATCCGCCTGTACCGCATCGGCCGGGATGAGAGCGTCGTCATCGCCGCCCGAAGCGCGTGTCGTCTGGGCGATGCGCGCGGTCTGCGAGATGCGGTCGTACGCGCCGTGAGCGAGCGCAGCGGGCAAGACCGCGACGAGTTCGGCCATGCCGTCGTCGAGGTCGGTGATGGAGACGCTGCGCCGCAACCGCGCCTGGTGGTGGCGCTCGTCGACGGTGGTCTCGGAGAACCACTGGGCGCGGAGCCGCGCGATCGGCGCCACCCGCGTCGCCGCTTCGGATTCGGCGTAGGGCAGGATGGCGGCTTCGTATTCGGCGCGCAGTTCAGGACGTGTGATGATCGCGCCGTTGCTGACGATGACGCGCACGTGGGCGCTGGAGATTCGGCCCGCTTCGAGTGAGGCGAGGGTGGCCGGGTAGTCGTTGACGAGGGTGGAGGCGTCGCCCATCTGCCGCTGCACGGTGCGGTCGCTGACGCGCCAGGCGGCGGCGATCTCGGATGCCGCGATGCGGTGCGGCATCTCGGCTTCGGAGCGGTGCTGCAGTCCGGCATCCGTCACCCAGTCGTCGACGATGGCGTCGGTCTCGGCGAGCAGCCGAGCCTCATGAGCCTGCAGGCGCGCCATCTGCTCGCGCACCCCGATCAGGTCGGGAAGCACCTCGCCGAGCCGGTCGACAGCGCGCGCCGCGGCCTCGTCGGCGGGGAGGTAGCTGGTCTTCGGCATGCATCCATTGTCGCGCGAACCTCGGACATTTGTTCGAGTGTCCGGGCGGTTGTGGATAACTTCCGGGCGCGGGGGTCGCGGCAACCCGCGCTCGCCGCCCGCCTGGGAGAGGGTCAGGCGATGGCGGCGCGACGGCGGCCCAGGAGAGCGCGGACGGCCAGACCGATCGCGGCCACGACGATTGCGGTGAGGATCGGCGGCAACGCCAGCGCAGGCTCGAACAGGGCCATGCGGAACACGCCGAGCCCGTAGTCGAGCATGTCGGCGGGGCTCTCGGCCAGTACGCGCGAGCCGACCGCGTTTGTCAGACCCGTGATGAAAGCCGGCGTCATCCAGACTGCGACAACGGCCGCGATGGCCGCGATGATCCTCCCCGCCGTGTCGACGCCCGTCCACGCGATCGCCGCGCCCACCAGCACCGGAGGCACCCACTGCGCCAGCCACATGGCGGCGGGCAGCGTCGCGGGAGACGAGCCGAAAGGCACGATGATCGAGGACAGCCATCCGCTGGTGACGGCCGAGCCGACCGCGAGACCGAGCAGTGCGCCGGCGCGCGGCGCGGTCGCGATGAGGGTCGTGACGGCCAGCCCGAGGGCGACCGTGAGCACGCAGCCGAGGCTCAGGCCGACCACGTAGATCGTCGACTCGGTGCGCTCCTGCAAGGTGTCGGCGACCGTGACGGCGGTCTGCGCAACGGCAGCCAGCTGGAGAAGGCCGACGGCGGCGAGCAGCAGGGCCGTTCCCGACCGTCTCGAGCGGGCGCCGAGCGCGCGGCCTGCGATGCCGGCGAGAGCGGCGCCGACGACGATCACCGACAAGATCAGGCCCACCGAGTACTGGCTGAACGGCAGCAGCACGATCGGCGGGACCGTCGGTGTGAACGCCCACAGGTTCTGGATCGGCATGCGGGCGCCGGTGAGGAGCCACGGGAGCAGTCCGACCAGCACGGCAGTCGCCCCGGTGACAGGGAAGAGCCAGAGCGGGTGGGTGCGCGGCAACATCCGATCCACCGGCGCGGACGTGACAGGCTCGGCACTCATGGCTCCCCCTCGGCCGGGCTCGACGTGGACCGGCGGCGCCAGCCTAGGGGCGGGGCGGCGGGATCAGGAGATCAACACGTGCGCCGCGGCGTCCATGTGCTCGCGCACGGCAGCGGCAGCGGCATCCGGGTCGCCGGTCGCGATGGCGTCGACGAGCGCCAGGTGGCGTGCGACGTTCATGTTCTCGATCGCCCGATCGAGACCGGAGTGAGTGATCGACATCTGGATGGAGCCTTCGAGAGCCGTCCAGGCGCGCACGAGCGTTTCGTTGCCCGTGAGTCGGCACATCTCGAGGTGGAAGTCGAGGTCGGCGCGCATGCGGTGCTCGAGGGATTCGGGGACCCCCGCCATTCTGTTCGCCATCTCCGTCAGACGGGCGACGGGTTCTTCTCGGTCCGCCCGGACGGCGAGGGTGCGGGCTGCCAGCGCTTCGAGCGCCGCACGCACCTGGAACAGGTCGCGCAGCTCCTGCTCGCTCATCTGCCGCACCATCAGGCGACCCCGGCCGCCTTCGGTCAGCAGGCCTTCGAGCTGCAGGGTGCGCATCGCCTCGCGCAGCGTGCCGCGGCTGATCTGCAGCCGGCCGGCCATCTCGATCTCGGAGACGTGGGAGCCCTGCGCAAGCTCGCCCGACGCGATCGCGTGCCGCAGCGCTTCGACGGCTTGCATCCGCAGCGTGGTGCGCTGCAGGCCGAGGAGGGAGGGACTCTCCGCCACGTGATGACCTACAATCCGATTGTCGACAATGTCCGATATCAGCAGTCTATGGGCTGCCTGCGCCTCGCCGGCGAGGCCGTCGCCCCGGGCTGGTGCCCGGCGCGACGGGCACGGCTATCGTGCGGCCACCGCCGGCGCGGTCTCTCGGCTCGCCCGCTCTGCGAACGCCCGCTGCTGCGGTGTCCACGTCTCCTTCGTGAGGAGTGCTGAGATGAGGCCGATCAGCGCGTAGAAGGAGAAGAGGGATGCCGGGCCGATCCAGCCGAAGGACGTGAACAGCAGCGTGGTCACGAACGGGGTGAACCCCGAGACCATCGCGGAGATCTGATAGGCCAGGGACGCGCCCGATGTGCGGGTGTTCGCCGTGAAGAGCTCCGGGAACCAGGCGCCCTGGGCGCCCGCCAGCGCGTTTTGGAACACCGTGTACGACAGCACGATCACGATGACCACCATCGGGTAGACGGCGGTGTTGACGCCCAGGAACATCAGGTAGCCCCAGACCACGCCCAGTGCGCAGACGACGATGTAGAGGGGTCGGCGCCCGATGCGGTCGGTGAGCTTCGCCCAGCCCCACGTGGCGAAGATGCCGATGCCTGCGGCGATGCACAGCGCGGTGAGCGTCTGCCAGCTTTCGGTGATCTGGTTGGCGTTGAGGTAGGAGATGAGGTAGGTCACCGACACCGCATAGCCCGCGGTCTCGGCAACGCGCAGGCCGATTCCTCGGAGGATGTTCGCCCAGTCGTTCCTGATCACGGTCAGGAGCGGGAACTTCAGCACCTCTCCGGTCTTCTTCACGTCTTCGAAAACCGGGGACTCCGGCACCTTCGACCGGATGACGAGGCCGACGGCGACGAGCACGATGCTCGCCAGGAAGGGCACGCGCCAGGCCCAGTCGCCCGGCAGGTGCACCGTCACCAGGAAGACGAGGTTCGCCAGCAGCAGCCCGACGGGGAACCCCGATTGCACGATCCCGGTGAACGATCCCTTCTTCCTCCACGGCGCATGCTCGTAGGTCATGAGGATGGCCCCGCCCCACTCGGCGCCGAAGGCGAGTCCCTGGATGACACGCACGATCACGAGCAGGATCGGCGCGACGATTCCGGCCGTGGCGTACGTGGGTAGCAGGCCGATGACGAACGTGGCGACACCCATGAGTATGAGCGAGGCGACCAGCACGGGCTTGCGCCCGACCCGATCGCCCAGGTGTCCGCCGATGATGCCGCCCAGGGGCCGCGCGGCGAAGCCGACGCCGAGGGTGGCGAAGGACAGCAGCGTGCCGGTCACCGGGTCGTTTCCCGGGAAGAACGCCGTGCCGAAGTAGAGCGCAGCGGCCGTGCCGAACCCGATGAAGTCGTAGGTCTCGATGACCGCCCCCACGCCGGATCCGACGGCGACCTTCTTGACTGATTCCGTGCCGTTCACGGGCCCGCGCATGCGGGTGACGTCGTCGGTCATCTCGATCCCTCTCTCACGCCATTGTGTGTACCGCGGTGATGCGGTGCACGGCCAGTATGCGAGCACCTTCCCGTCATTGTCAACAGTCGGACAGTTGTACTGTCGGCGGGACTGTGTTTCCATGGACCCACCGCGATGTCGCGGGGAATGGACGGGGAACATGACCAGCAGACGTACTGCGGTGATCACGGGGGCCGCAGCGGATCGGGGGATCGGTCGGGCCGTGGCCCGGGCATATGCGGATGCCGGCTGGGCGGTCGCCCTGCTCGACCTCAACGGCGAACTTGCCGCAGAGGTCGCCGAGTCGATCGGCATCGACATCGGAGTGCCGGCATTCGGTGGGCCCATCGACGTCGCCGACGAGGCATCGGTCGCCCGCGCCCACGCCGCCGTCTCCGGGCAGGTCGCAGCGGGGGTGCTGCCTCCGGTAGGCGCTCTGGCGAACATCGCCGGCATCACTTCGCCGGTGCCCTTCCTCGAGACGACGCTTCAGCTGTGGAACACCGTCATGGCGGTCAACGCCACCGGCACCTACCTCGTGACCAAGGCGTTTCTGCCCGGCATGCTCGAGCAGGGCTTCGGACGCATCGTCAACATGTCGTCGGTATCGGCCCAGCGTGGTGGCGGTGTCTTCGGCAAAGTGCCGTACTCGGCAGCCAAGGCCGCGATCCTCGGCTTCACCAAGGCACTCGCCCGCGAGATCGGGCCAAGCGGCGTGACGGTCAACGCGGTGGCCCCGGGCGCCGTCGACACCAACATCCGCGTCGGCAGCTCGTCGGAGCAGGAAGCGGCGATCGCGCGGGACATCCCGGTCGGTCGCACCGCGACCCCTGAGGAGGTCGCCGCCATCTTCGTCTTCCTCTCCAGCGACGCCGCCGGATACCTGCAGGGAACCACCATCGACATCAACGGCGGCTCGCACCTTCACTGAGCCGCTGCCGCACGACACGAAGGAGTGGAACGTGACCACGACCACCGCAGCATCCGCAGACGTGGCCCAGCGCACGCAGCGTGTGCGCGAAGCCGCACAACGCATCAGGCTCAACGCCCTGCACATGGGGGAGGTGCAGGGGCAGGGATATGTCGGGCAGGCGCTCGGTGCCGCCGACATCTTCGCCGCGGTCTACATCGACCAGCTGCGCCATCGCCCCGGCGACCCCCGCTGGGCGGGGCGGGACCGCCTGCTGCTGTCCACCGGGCATTACGCCATCGGGTTGTACGCCGCGCTCGCCGAAGCCGGCATCGTGCCCGTGGAGGAGCTGGACACCTACGGATCGGATGATTCCCGGCTGCCGATGTCGGGCATGGCCAGCTACACCCCTGGCATGGAGATCTCCGGGGGCTCCCTGGGGCACGGCCTCACCGTCGCCGTGGGAATGACCCTGGGGCTGCGGCACCAGGGCAGTGACGCGCGCGTCATCAACTTCCTCTCCGACGGCGAGCTGAACGAGGGGTCCACGTGGGAGGCCGCGATGGGCGCGGCATCCCATCGGCTCGGCAACCTCATTGCGCTCGTCGACATGAACGCGCTGCAGGCCGACGGGCCGACGGCATCCGTCTTGAGTATCGAGCCCGTCGAGGCGAAGTGGGAGTCGTTCGGCTGGCACACCCAGCGGGTGGACGGCAACGACCCCCAGGCGCTCCTCGAGGCCTTCGACGCCATCGGTGGGCGGCAGGCCACCGGGGCGCCCCACGTGATCGTGTGCGACACGACGGTCGGGCGCGGCGTACCGCTGCTGGAGCAGCGCGAGAAGAACCACTTCATGCGGATCGATGAGCACGAGTGGTCGATCTGCCGGGAACAGCTGATCACCGGATTCAAGGGAGCATCACGATGAGCACCACAGCACCCAGGCTGAAGACGTCGGCGATGATCGCCTCGTTCGCCGATGCGGGTCAGAAGACCGCCCCGACTCCGTTCGGGCACGCGCTCGCACGGCTCGGCGACAGCGACGAGCGTGTCGTCGGACTCAGCGCGGATCTGGCCAAGTACACCGACATGCACATCTTCCGCCAGGCTCACCCCGAGCGCTTCTTCCAGATGGGGATGGCCGAGCAGCTGCTCTTCGGGGCGGCGGCGGGCATGGCCGAGGTGGGCCTCGTGCCCTTCGCCTCCACCTACTCGGTCTTCGCGAGCCGACGGGCGTACGACTTCATCTGCCTCGACATCGCCGAGCCGAACCTCAACGTCAACGTCGTCGGCGGGCTCCCTGGCCTCACGACCGGGTACGGGCCCAGTCACCAGGCGACCGAGGACATGGCGATCTTCCGGGGCATGCCGAACCTCACGATCGTCGACCCGTGCGACTCCGTCGACATCGAGCAGGCCGTGCCGCAGTTGGCGGCCGCGCCCGGTCCCACTTATCTGCGGCTGCTGCGAGGCAGCGTGCCCACGGTGCTCGATGAGTACGACTACACGTTCGAGCTGGGTAAGGCCAAGGTGCTGCGCCCCGGAGCCGACGTCGTCTTCGTCTCGAGCGGGCTCATGACCATGCGCGCGCTGCAGGCCGCCGAGCGGCTCGCGGCCGACAGGATCGATGTCGCGGTCGTGCACGCACCCACCATCAAGCCCTTCGACGAGGACACCGTCGTGCGCGAGCTCGACACTCCCCGTCTCGCGGTGACCCTGGAGAACCACACGGTCGTCGGCGGCCTGTTCGAGACGGTGGCGTCCGCGTTGGTGCGTCGTGGCGTCGCGCGCCGGGTGGTGCCCGTGGCGCTGCCCGACCGGTTCCTCGATGCCGGCGCCCTGCCGACCCTGCACGAGCGCTACGGACTGTCGACGGATGCCATCGTCGCGCGGGTGCGCGGGGAGCTGCGCGCGGCGGGGTAGGGGCGGGGTGTCAGGCCTCGCTCAGTACCAGCCGACCGACTGCGAGTGACCCCACGCGCCGCACGGCGAGCCGTAGCGACCCGAGATGTAGCCGAGGCCCCAGGCGATCTGCGTGGCGGGGTTGGTCTGCCAGTCGGCGCCGGCGCTGGCCATCTTGCTGCCGGGAAGGGCCTGAGGAATGCCGAAGGCGCCGCTCGAGCGGTTGTGCGCCTGGTAGTTCCAGCCCGACTCCTTGTTCCACAGCGACACGAGGCATCCGAACTGGTCCTCGCCCCAGCCGTAGCCGGCGAGCATTCCGCGCGCCGTCGCCTGCGCGTCAGCGGGGCTCGTGCCGCCCACGGCGCCGCCGGTCGCATAGTTCGGGGTGGGGGCTGCGGCGGCGGTCGAACCCGACGAAGTCGGCCGGGCCGACTGCGCCTCCGCGGCGGCGGCTGCTGCAGCGGCGGCGGCCGCTTCGGCCTCGAGGCGGGCCTTCTCTGCGGCGACGCGCTCGGCCTCGGCGGCGATGGCCGCGTCGAGCCGCCCGCGCAGGCCGGCGGCCGCCTCGGTGACCTCGGCTGCCTCGGCATGCACGTCGTCGATGGCATCCTCGAGGTCGGCGAACTCGAGCGCCTGTGCGCGCTGCAGCTCTTCGACCTCGGACTGCAGTGCTGCGGTGTCGACAGAGGTGACGGGCGAGCCGATGTCGAGTCCCGATGCCGCGATGTCCGCGGCCACGGTCTGGGAGTGCGTCATGGCGACCTGGGCGACCGCGATGGCCTCATCGGCGGCCGAGACGACGTCGCTGGGCGTCGACGCCTCGGGGGCGTCGGGGTGCAGCGGCGTGATCGACGATGCGAGGACGAAGGTCGGCGCGGTGGCGCTCAGGGCCTGGGCGGTCGATACGGGCGTTCCGGTGGAACACGCGGCGGCTGCGAGGCCGACCACAAGCGTCGCCGCCACCAGAATTGGGCGACGTCGCGAGCGGCGTTCGGTCTGGCGGTTGGTGCGGCGGGAGTGCTGGACAGTCGGGTCTGAAAGCAAGAGAAAACCGGTTCCGTATGTCGAGGGCGCGCCGGTTGTGGCGCATCGCAATCCGTTCGGGCGGATACAAGTGCCCGAGTTTGGTTGCCCTTTCTGGACGGTTCCGGTGCGTTACCTGAACGTTACCTGGGAGTCGAGCGGCGAAAACGCGTGGTCAGACCCCGCTTTCGCCGGTAGCTCACAGCGATCTAGGCGAACCGCACCCAGTTCGCGCCGACGCCGGTTTCTGCGCGCTGTCGCAGGTTGAGATCGTCGCCGTCGATCGTGTACAGCGACACGGTCGTCGAGCGCTCGCCCGCCGCCACGAGGTACGCGCCGTCGGGGCTGACGTCGAATCCGCGCGGCTGCGGCTCGGTCACGGTGAACCGCTCAGGCGCCGACACCGACCCGTCGGCGGCGACGGAAACCGCGCCCAGCGTGCTCTCGGTGCGCTCCGAGCACCACAGCCGCCGCCCGCCGTCGGAGAAGTGCAGATCGGCGCCCCAGATGTAGTGGTTCGCCATCGGGTCGGCGCCGAACTCGCTGTGGCCGAGGCCCTTGGTGGTGTCGTACGCGGTCGTGGCATCCTGCAGCGTCAGCGCGCCCGTCTCGGTGTCGCGCGCGTAGTGCAGCACCTCGCCGGAGAACTCGGTGAGGACGTACACGGCATCCTGCGCGTCGTTGAGCACCAGGTGACGCGGCCCGCTGCCGGCGGGAGCGGCGACCGTCTCGGGCTCGAGCGGCACGAGGGCCAGGTCGTCGGCCAGCGCGTACTGCGCGACGAGATCGGCGCCGAGCGAGACGAAGTACGCGAAGCGGCCGTCGGCGCTGGGGAGCACCGAGTGCAGGTTCGGGAACTCGATCCGCGACACCGGTTCACCCACCACACCTTCAGCGATCGTGCAGGTGATGCCGAGCCCGCCGCTGTATGACGCGGCGAGCAGGCCGGTGCCGCCGCGGGTGAGCGCGACGTAGTTCATGCTGCCCGGCACGTCGCGGCGCGAGCGCGGGGTGAGCTGACCGGTTGCGCGGTCGAGCGAGAGAGTCAGGATGCCGGCGGATTCGCCCTCGGCATCGCCCTTGACCGCCGCATAGACGAGGTCGCGCTCGGCGTCGACGGCGAAGGTGGAGCAGCCCGTCAGCCCGCCGGTGACGGCGAGGCGCTCGAGCTCGCCGTCGGCGAGCCGGAACGTGCTGAGGGAGCCGTCTCCGGCGTTGGCGACGAGGACGAGGCGCGTGTCGGTCGAGTCGGTCATGTGTCGATCGTAGGAGGCCGGGTGGATTTGCGGTGGAGAGGTTGCGCGGGGCTGCGCGGGCGTTTCGTCTCGCTTCGCCCGCTCGACGACCGGGCTCAGCGACCGGGGGTGCCGCCGTCGAGCCGATGCCCCTGCACGGCGTCGTACGTGCGGCGCAGCAGCTCGCCGGCGCGGTCGATCTCGCCCTGCAGCAGCCGCACCACCACGAAGTCGACGATCGCCATCTGCGCCAGCCGGCTCGACATCGCCCCGGTGCGGTAGCGCGATTCCCGCGCGCTCGTCACCAGCAGATGGTCGGCGACGTCGGCGATGGGGGAGTCGGGGTAGTTCGTGATCGCCACCGTCGTGGCGCCGCGCTCGCGCGCGAGCGCCAGCACCTGGTTGGCTTCGAGCGTCTGCCCGGAGTGCGAGATCGCCACCGCCACCCCGCCCGGCCCGGTCAGGGCGAACGACGTCAGGGCGAGGTGCGCGTCGGACCAGCAGAACGTCGGCACGCCGATGCGGTGCAGCTTCAGCTGCAGGTCCTGTGCCGTCAGCCCGCTCGACCCGGCCCCGAACGCGTCGATGCGGTGCGCGCCCCTGATTGCGGCGACGACGGCATCCAGCGCCTCGAGGTCGAGGCTGCGCGCGGTCTCCTCGATCGCGCGCGCCTCCTCGTAGGCCACCTTCGTCACCACGTCGAGCGCCGAATCGGTCGCGTCGATGTCGGCGTCGTCGACGCGGAACAGCTCGCGCGCGGCCTGCTCGCGACTGTGGGCCGCCGCGATCGCGATGCGGAAGTCCTTGTACCCGCCGAATCCGACCGCCCGGCAGAACCGCGCCACCGACGCGGGCGACGTGTCGGCGAGCTCGGCCAGCCGCGTGATCGACGACTCGACCACCACCGACGGCTGGTCGAGCACGACGTCGGCGATGCGCCGTTCGGCCTTGGACAGCGACGGCATGTGCTGACGCAGTGAGACGAAGACGTCGGTCATCGGTGGTCTCCCCAGGCCGCCGCGGCGGCATCGGTGACCCGGCGACGCATCGCCTGGATCGGCTCGGCCGAGGTGCGCTGCGGATGCACCCGGTTGGTCAAGAACACTACCGACCGCCGCCCCCGCGGCTCGGTCGCGGCGGCGGTGCCCGTGAAGCCGGTGTGGCTCACGACGGGCCGCCGCAGTCCACCGGTCCACGTCTCGTCGATGCGCGGCCCGAGCGCCTGCCCGTACCCGTCGTCGGCGACGGCGACCGGTGTGGTCATCGCCCGCACGACGGATGCCGGCAGCGCACTGTCACCGGGTGGCTGGCGCAGCGCCTCGGCGAGGCGCAGCAGGTCGCGCGCGGTGCCGAAGAGGCCCGCGTTGCCGGCCACCCCACCGAGCGCCCAGGCGGTCTCGTCGTGCACCTCGCCCTGCACCATGCCGCGCGCCGGGTCGGTCTGGAACTCGGTCGCCGCGACGCGGTTGCGCAGCACCGCGGGCGGCCGGAATCCCGATTCGCGCATCCCCAGCGGCGCGAGCACGCACCGCTCGGCCAGCACGTCGAGCGAGGCGCCCCCCAGCGCCTCGGCGGCCAACCCCGCCCAGATGTACCCGACGCACGAGTACCGGTGCCCGCCCGGGGCGTCGACGGGCCGCGCCCCGGTCCGGAACCTCGCCGCGCCGGGGTCGGGGGAGCGGTCGTGCCATTCGGGCGGGAACCCCGCGGTGTGGCTGAGCAGGTGCGCCACGGTGACGTTCTGCAGCGAAGGCTCCGCGAATTCCGGCAGCACCTGAGCCACGGGCAGCGACGCGTCGCCGCCGCGCTCGTGCAGCAGCGTCAGCAGTGTCGCCGCGGTCACGAGCTTGGTGATCGAAGCGAGGTCGAAGCGGGTCGTGGCATCCGCTTCTGGCCACGCCTCGGCGGCCGGGGCGCCCGCTGCGTCCCACGTGCGGGTGCGGCCGACGGCGTGCTCGGCCACCACCTCGCCGTCGATGGCGATGAGCAGTGCGGCGGCAGGGAAGACGCCGTCGTCGAGGCCCGCCCGGAGGACCGCATCGATGTCGTTCTCGTTACGCACATGAAAAAAATAACCGAGAACCTTTGCAAGAGCGACAGTTTTGTCCATACTGGGTTCTCGACCACCCGATGACGTGTTAGGACGAGTCCGGCCGATGCCTGTGCACCCCCTCCCGCTGCCTCCCACCGAGCTGCGCCTCGACGCGTCGACCCACCTCGACGCCCTGGCCAGTCTCGAGGTGCTGCGCCTGCTCAACGCGCAGGACCGGGTGGCTGTCGACGCGGTCGAGGCGATCCTGCCGCAGCTGGCCGAGGTGGTCGACGTCGCCGCCGAGCGGTTCCGCCGCGGCGGCACGGTGCACTACTTCGGCGCGGGCACGTCGGGGCGCCTGGGCGTGCTGGATGCCGCGGAGCTGCTGCCCACGTTCAACCTCGAGCCGGAACGGGTCATCGGCCACATCGCCGGGGGACCGGCGGCGCTCGTGAAGGCGGTGGAGGATGCCGAGGACTCCGAGGCCGCCGGCCGTGCCGACGCCGCGGGCCTCGGCCCCGACGACGTCGCCCTCGGCCTGGCCGCGAGCGGCAACACCCCTTACGTCGGCGGCGCACTCGCCGCCGCGCGCGAGGGCGGCGCCTACACCGTGCTCGTCTCCAGCAACCCGCACGCGGCCCTGGCCCCTCTCGCCGACGCGAACATCGTCGTCGACACCGGACCGGAGGTGCTCACCGGCTCCACGCGACTGAAGGCCGCCACCGCTGAGAAGCTCGTGCTCAACGGATTCTCGACCGCGCTCATGGTCGCCGTCGGGCGGACGTGGTCGAACCTCATGGTGTCGGTCGTGGCCACCAACGCCAAGCTGCGACTTCGGACCGTGCGCATTCTGCAGCAGGCAGCCGGTCTCGACGAGCAGGCCGCGCGCGACGTGCTCGCCGCCGCCGACGGCGAGCTGAAGACCGCGATCGTCGCCGCGCTCGCCGACGTGGCGCCCACCGATGCCCGTGCCCTGCTCACCGGCAACGACGGGTCCGTGCGCGCCGCGCTCGCCGCGGCATCCGCCGACGCAGCCCCGCGCACCACCGAGTCGTACCCGACCTGATCACCCACACCGAAGGAGAACCCCATGAGGACACGCTTCCTCACCACCGCCGCGCTCGTGGCGGGGTCCGCGCTCGTGCTCAGCGCCTGCGCGCCCAGCGCGAACAGCGACGACGACACCGCGGCGACCGAGGAGGACGTCACGCTCACCGTCTGGTCGTGGCGCACCGAGGACGTCGAGGCCTACAACACCATCTTCGACGTGTTCGAGGAGCAGAACCCCGGCATCACCGTGGAGTTCGAGGCGTTCCAGAACACCGAGTACAACCAGATCCTCACCACCGGGCTCGCCGGCAGCGACGGACCTGACGTGCCGATGGTGCGCGCCTATGGGCAGCTGCAGCCGAACATCGAGGCCGGCCAGCTCGAGCCCATCGACGGCGAGGTCGAGGGACTCGACGCCATCGCCGAGAGCGTCATCGCCGGCGCGAAGGGCAAGGACGACGGAAAGATCTACGCCGTGCCGCTGGCGACGCAGACGCTGCAGATGTTCTACAACAAGCAGATCTTCGACGACAACGGGCTCGAGGTGCCCACGACGTGGGATGAGTTCATCGAGGTCAACGAGGCGCTGAAGTCCGCAGGCATCACGCCGATGGCCCTGGGCGCCAAGGACGACTGGGTGCTGCCGATGTTCGCCGATGTCATGGGAAGCGCCCGCTACGGCGGGTCGGACTTCGAGCAGAAGGTGCTCGCCGGCGAGACCGACTTCACCGACCCCGACTACGTCGCGTCGCTCGAGATCCTCTCGGAGGTGCAGCCGTACCTCACGCCCGACGTCGTGGGTGTCGGCTACACCGACAGCCAGATCCAGTTCACCTCGGGTCAGGCTGCGCAGTTCCCCGGCGGCTCGTTCGAGATCGCGACGTTCCGCAACCAGGCGCCCGACCTCGAGTTCGGCTCGTACCAGGTGCCGCTCCCCGAGGACGCCGTGCTCGACCAGCCCGTCTCGCCCGGTTACGCCGACGGCAATTTCGCGATCAACGCCAAGTCGAAGAACAAGGACGCCGCGTTCACGCTGCTCAACTGGCTGGCGACCCCCGAGTTCGGCCAGCTCGTCGCCGACGAGCTGAACCAGTTCTCGGCGATCCCCGGAGTCACCTACTCCGACGAGGTCATGCAGGAGGCGTGGGACAACTACGAAGCCAGCCAGGCCCCGTACCTGCTGCTGGTGAACTTCCGTTATGGCGAGCCGCTCGGAACCGCCGTGCTCGGCACCGAGATCCAGCGGATGTTCCTCGGCGAGGTGGATGCCGCGGGTGCGGCGGCCAACCTGCAGGCAGGCATCTCGCAGTGGTTCACGCCCGGGCAGTGACCCGCGACCCCGACGTCGTCAGCTGACGGCATCCATTCAACGAGGAGTGACGAAGACCATGTCCGCCATCGCCGTGCCGAAGGTGCGCCGCAAGCGCGTCACCACCGGCGTGACCCTGTCCCGCCGGGCGGGCATGGTCTTCGTCCTCCCCGCGCTCGTGCTGTTCGCGGTGTTCATCGCCTATCCGCTGTTCACCGCGCTCAGCTACTCGTTCTTCTCGTGGACGGGCATCGTCCGCGGCGACTTCGCCGGGGTCGACAACTACGTCACGCTGTTCACCAAGCTGCCCTACAGCACCGACATCCCCAACGCCTTCGTCCACAACCTGATGCTGTTCTTCGGGGCGATGGTGTTCCAGAACACCGTCGGGCTGGGTCTCGCGGTGCTGCTGCACCGGATGGGCCGGCTCAAGCGGTTCTTCCAGACGATGTACACGCTGCCCTACCTGGTCTCGCCGCTGGTGATCGGCTACCTCTGGTCGCTCATGCTGTCGCCGCTGTTCGGTCCGGTCAACGCGGTGCTGCGCGCGGTGGGGCTCGAGGAGTTCGCACAGCCGTGGCTGGGCAACCCGCAGACGGCGATCTGGGTGGTCGTGTTCGTGACCGCCTGGCAGTGGATCGGGTTCCCGGTGCTGCTGTACGGCGCAGCGCTCGGCGGCATCCCGCAGGAGCTCGATGAGGCCGCGTCGC
>NZ_JANJFJ010000704.1:0-885 GCF_024626565.1 Microbacterium sp. zg.Y909 | reverse complement strand
AGCAGCAGCATCCACAGCGGCACCTCGACGGTGCGCCCTGTCAGTGCGATCGCCACGGCGACAAGCGCCAACGCGCCCCCGAGCACGCGCCCCGGGGTGACCGCGACGACGCCTGAGGGTCCGTAGCCGGCGCGATCGAGCACGAGGGCGCACACCGTCTGGCCGGCGACGACCCCGACGGTGAAGAGCGAGACGCCGATGATCCCGACGGCCAGGCCCTGAGTGGCCACGGTGAGGGCGCCGGCCGCACCGCCGCACAGCATCCAGAACGGGATGCGACGCTCCCGCACCCCCGATGCCAGTCGCGCGAACCCGCGGCGGCCGGCCGGCAGCGCGGCAGAGATGATGGTGAGGATGAGCAGGCCCGATCCGAAGGAGATCAGGGCCGCGACGAGGCCGTCTTCCAGCCGCACGCCGAGCTGGCCGTTGATCCTGGCCTGCACGGCCGTCATCACGCCGATGAGCACCGCACCCGTCAACGCCACCCAGACAGGGAGGCGGGGGGCGTCGTCGTGCACCGAGGAAGTCTAGCGGCGGGCGCGGGCGCGCCCGGTGCGGGAAGCCTCAGACACACCACGGGCGCCGCTTCAAGCCCCGTGACCTGATGCCGCAGATGACTATCGTCGACCCATGAGCTCACTGCGCGTACTCTTCCTCGGCGGCACCGGCACCATCAGCACCGCGTGCGTGCGCGCTGCCGTCGCCGCCGGCCACGACGTCTCCGTCCTCAACCGCGGCAACCGCGACCGCGATCTTCCCGACGGGGTGCGCCGCATCACCGGCGACGTGCGTGACGCCGACGCGGTGCGCGCCGCGGTCGGCGAGGGCGTCGACGTCGTCGCGGACTTCCTCTCGTTCGTGCCCGAGCACGTCGAAACGGTGCTC
>NZ_JANJFJ010000703.1:0-888 GCF_024626565.1 Microbacterium sp. zg.Y909 | reverse complement strand
CCGGCCGTCGATCGCGCCGGTCCGTTCGACACCGAAGAAGAAGCGGCGCGCGCACCGAAGCTGCTCGCCGACCGGTCCCGGGCATGGGCCGACGAAGAGGCCCGAGAGGACTCTTGGGGAGCCGGTTCCGCGCGGAGCGGCGAAGGCGCCGACGACCAGTAGGCTGGCCGAGGCGACACCCGCCGGAGGGGAAGCGATGGACAAGCAGCGTGACTTCGTACTGCGCACGATCGAGGAGCGCGGCGTCAAGTTCGTCCGCCTGTGGTTCACCGATGTCATCGGAACCCTGAAGTCGGTCGCGATCGCCCCCGCCGAGGTCGAAGGGGCCTTTGCCGAAGGTCTGGGATTCGACGGCTCGGCCATTGAGGGCCTCACCCGCTCGTACGAGTCGGACCTGCTCGCGCACCCCGACCCGTCGACCTTCCAGATTCTGCCGTGGCGCGGTGAGATCGACCCGACCGCGCGCATGTTCTGCGACATCACGACGCCAGACGGGCAGCCGGCCGTCGCCGACCCGCGCAATGTTCTCAAGCGCGCCCTTGCCAAGGCAGCCGACGCCGGCTTCACGTTCTACACGCACCCCGAGATCGAGTTCTACCTGCTCAAGTCGTCGTCGTACGGAGCGGATGGCCCCGAGCCCGTCGACTCGGCGGGCTATTTCGACAACGTCCCGGGTGGCACCGCACACGACTTCCGCCGTCGCTCGGTGCGCATGCTCGAAGACCTCGGAATCTCGGTCGAGTACAGCCACCACGAGGGTGGTCCCGGTCAGAACGAGATCGATCTGCGGTACGCAGACGCCCTGGCGACCGCTGACAACATCATGACGTTCCGCACCGTGATCAAAGAGGTGGCCATCGAGCAGGGCGTGTATGCCACGTTCATGCC
>NZ_JANJFJ010000702.1:0-894 GCF_024626565.1 Microbacterium sp. zg.Y909 | reverse complement strand
GCCGCCCGATGCGCGGGTAGCCGAGGATCGTGCCGTCGGGGAAGGTGGCGGTGGTCATGATGCGGTCTCCTTGTGTGGGGTGAGGATGCCGGCCTCGCCGAGGACGGCCAGGACGACGCGGTGATCGTTGAAGGCATAGAGGTGCACGCCGGGCGCGCCGTCTGCGACGACCTCGCTCGCCAGCCGGGCAGCCGCGGTCACGCCGATGTCGCGTTGGCCCTCGGCGGTCGGCTCGACCTCGAGGGCGATAGCCAGCTCTGCGGGCAGCTCCTCGCCCGTCAGCTCCAGCACCCGGCGGAGGCGCGCGGGCGAGGTGATGGGCATGATGCCGGGGAGGATCGGGATGTGGACGCCGGCTGCCCGTGCCCGCTCGACGAAGGCCAGATACACGTCGGGATGGAAGAACAGCTGGGTGATCGCGAGCGTGGCACCCGCGGCCTGCTTGGCCAGCAGCGCATCGAGGTGCTGGCCGGCATGCCGCGACCGGGGATGCCCCATCGGGAACGCCGCCACGGCGATCTGGGCGCGCTGGCGGGGCTGCACGCGGGCGGCGCCGGGAAGACCCGGGATCGCCGCCTCGGTGTAGGGGGCCCGCTCCGCCTGCACGCGATCGATCAGCTGCACCAGCTGCGCGGCGCTTTCGAGGTCGCCGAGGAAGGCCTCGTCTTCGCCGACACCCGCCGGCGGGTCGCCGCGGAGGGCGAGGAAGCTCGTGATGTCGGCGTCGAGGAACTCCCGGATGAGTGCGGTCGCGCCGGCGTAGGTGTTTCCGACACAGGTGAGGTGCGCCAGCGGCTCGACCGACGTCGTCTGCCGGATGTGGCGCAGCACCGCGAGGGAGTCCCCGCCGGTCGACCCGCCGGCCCCGTAGGTGACCGAGAGGAAGCTCGGGCG
>NZ_JANJFJ010000701.1:0-909 GCF_024626565.1 Microbacterium sp. zg.Y909 | reverse complement strand
CCGGCGAGATCTCCGGGCTGGAAGTCGTCGAGGGTCAGTTCGCCGTTGACGTACACGTCGACGGGTGTGTCGGGGATGCCGTGGAGCACGGACAGGTCGGCCGTGGTCTCCGAGATGGCGTATGCCGGCGAGAAAGCCGCGAAGGCGGCGAAGGCGCCGACCACCACGCCCGCTGAGATTGTCTTACGCACGAGGAACTCCTTCAGATGTTGCGCGACCTTTTCGCGCTTCACAGAGGTATTCGTGCCGAGAGTGCCGTGTGGATGCAGTCGCAGGAAAAAAGTTCCGGCTGCGCGGTGATCAGTCTTCGATCTTGCGCTTACGCCAGCGGATGCCGGCGGCGATGAGCCCGTCGAGGTCGCCGTCGAACACGGCGGCGGGGTTTCCCACCTCGTATCCGGTGCGCAGATCCTTCACCAGCTGCTGGCCGTAGAGGAAGTACGAGCGCATCTGGTCGCCCCAGCTCGCGGTGATGGTGCCGGCCAGTTCCTTCTTCTTAGCCGCCTCCTCCTCGCGCTTGAGCAGCAGCAGTCGCGTCTGCAGCACGCGCATCGCGACCGCACGGTTCTGGATCTGGCTCTTCTCGTTCTGCATCGACACGACGATGCCGGTCGGGATGTGGGTGATGCGCACGGCGGAGTCGGTGGTGTTGACCGACTGGCCGCCGGGGCCGGACGAGCGGAAGACATCCACGCGGATGTCACCTTCGGGGACCTCGACCTCCTTGGCCTCTGCCATCACCGGGATGACCTCGACGGCGGCGAAGCTCGTCTGCCGTTTGTCGGCGGAGCCGAAGGGGCTGATGCGGGCGAGCCTGTGGGTGCCCGCCTCGACCGAGAGCGTGCCGTAGGCATAGGGGGCGTCGACCTCGAACGTGGCCGACTTGATGCCCGCGCCCTCTGCGTAGGA
>NZ_JANJFJ010000700.1:0-915 GCF_024626565.1 Microbacterium sp. zg.Y909 | reverse complement strand
GTGAAGTTCATGCCGTAGATGGTTCCCACGAGCGTCGGACCGAAGAGGATCGCCGCCCATCCGGAGATCTTCTTGACCTGCTCGCTCTGCTCGAGCGCGGTGTCGGTCTGGCGGTGGGTGACGAGCGTGGCGTTGACCGTGAGCGCGTTCTCGAGGATGGCGCGCAGTGACGCCACCCGCTCGGTGACGCGGATGACGTGGTCCTGAACGTTGCGCAGCTCGCGCTGCAGCTCGATGTCGACACGGTACTTCTCGGCGCCCCGCAGCACCGCTTCGAGCATCTCGGTGAGGGGCTCCGTGGCGCGCTGGAAGAGGATGACCTCTCGCGACAGCTCGTAGATACGGCGGGACAGCTCGGAGCCGGTGTCGCTGAACAGCGAGTCCTCGATCTCGTCGACGTCGTTCTGCAGCCCCGCGGTGACCGGCGCGTACTCGTCGACGACCTCGTCGAGGATCGCAGCCAGCACGACCTGGGGGCCCTTCGCCAGCAGCGCCGGCTGCTGCTCCAGGCGGCGCCGCACGACCGCGAGGTCGGGGACCTCGGCGTGGCGGATGGTCACGACGAAGTCCGGGCCGACGAACACGTGCAGCTCGCCGAACTCCACGGTCTCGGTCGCGTCGTTGTATCGAGCCGGCCGCAGCACGGTGAACAGGATGTCGCCGTAGCGCTCGATCTTCGGGCGCTGGTGGCCGGTGAGGGCGTCTTCGACGGCGAGCGGATGCAGCGAGAACTCGGCGGCCACCTGCTGAAGCTCTTCCGGCGTCGGCCGCAGCAGTCCGATCCACGCCATCCCGTGGTTGTCCTTCATGTGCTCGAAGGTCTGCTCGAGGTTCTCGGGGTTTGGGATCCGCTGCCCCGCGACGTACACGGCGTTGTCGATGATCGGCATCCCGCCAGTCTGCCCCTCCCCGCCC
>NZ_JANJFJ010000699.1:0-919 GCF_024626565.1 Microbacterium sp. zg.Y909 | reverse complement strand
TCTCGCCGTACGAGTCGTACATCGCCGTCGCCGAGGCGCTGAACCGCCTGACCCCGGGCGACCACGACAAGAAGAGCGCGCTGTTCAACTCCGGCGCCGAGGCCGTCGAGAACGCCGTGAAGATCGCCCGCAAGTACACCGGCAAGCAGGCCATCGTCGCGTTCGACCACGGCTATCACGGCCGCACCAACCTCACGATGGCGCTGACGGCGAAGTCGATGCCCTACAAGAGCGGGTTCGGACCGTTCGCCCCGGAGGTCTACCGCGCCCCGGGGTCGTACCCGTTGCGTGACGGCCTCTCCGGCCCGGATGCCGCCGCTCGCGCGATCACCCTCATCGACAAGCAGGTGGGCGCCGACAACCTCGCCGCCGTCATCATCGAGCCCATCCAGGGGGAGGGCGGGTTCATCGTCCCGGCCGACGGATTCCTGCCCGCCATCGCGGATTGGTGTCGCGCCAACGGCGTCGTCTTCATCGCCGACGAGGTGCAGTCGGGCTTCGCCCGCACCGGCGCGATGTTCGCCAGCGACCTGTTCGGCATCGTGCCGGACCTGGTCACGACGGCGAAAGGCATCGCGGCGGGCATGCCGCTGGCCGCGGTGACCGGCCGAGCCGAGATCATGGATGCCGCCCACGTCGGCGGCCTGGGCGGCACCTATGGCGGCAACCCGGTGGCGTGCGCCGCCGCGCTCGCCGCGCTCGAGGCCTTCGAGAACGACGGCCTCGTCGAGCGGGCGCAGCAGATCGAGCAGCTCCTGCGGGGCCGTCTGGAACCGCTCGCCGCCGCCGACCCGCGCATCGGCGAGGTGCGCGGCCGCGGCGCGATGATGGCGATGGAGTTCGTCGATCCCGAGACGGGTGCGCCGGATGCGACGCTGACGGCCGCGGTCGCGAAGTCGGCCATCGCCGAGGGCGTCAT
>NZ_JANJFJ010000698.1:0-920 GCF_024626565.1 Microbacterium sp. zg.Y909 | reverse complement strand
ACGTCGCCGCCGCCGCGCACGATCCGCAGCATCCCGGCGCCGATCAGCGGGGCGAGCGCCCGCTCGTAGACGGGCACCAGGTCGTCCTGCGTGGGGTTGACCTTCAGCAGCGAGACGCGGTTGAACGCGAGCAGCTCGTACAGCACGTCGAGGAACGGGATGGCGGTGACATTGCCGGCACCCAGCACCACGCCCACGCCGCCCCCGTCGGCTCCGGGCAGCTGTCCGAGGCCCGCGGTGCGAGCGGCCTCGCCCGCCGTCACGCCGGGCTGCAGCCACAGCTCGCCGGTGTAGCCCGACAGCAGCAGGCGGTCGATGGGCGCGGTCGGCAGTACGTGCACGCGCACCCGGCCGCCGGGGGCCTCGTCGACCCGCAGATCGTCGAGAGGGCTCGCCCCGCGCGCGAGCGCACCGAGGGTGTCGGTGTAGGCGTCGAGCGCGACGAGCGCCGCGTACGGGCCCGACAGCCACTCCTCGCCGCGGAGCGCATGCCCGGGCTCGAGACCCTTGGAGGTCGAGGCGACGTCGGCCCATTCCTCCGCAACGGCGACGACCGCCGCGCGGAGGCGCCGCAGCAGCGTGCGCCTCTGGGGCAGGGTCAGCTGGCCCCAGAGGGCGGAGCCGGAGCGCAGGTCCTCGATGGCGGCATCCAGGCGCGCGCGCTCTGCCTCGGGCAGGCCGGGATCGGTGTCGCGGGCGGGGGACTCAGCGGATGCCACGGGGTGCACTCCTCGGTTCGGGACGGTTCAGCGTGGATTCGCGGGCCCGAGCGCCTCCGGGGAGAGCTCCTCGCGCGCCCCGAGGGCTCAGATGAGCGAGAGCTCCCGCAGCTTGGCCTCGACGTCGATGTCGGCGGGCTCGACGTGATGCGTCGCGTCGGGGTACACCACGACCGGGATGTTCGTGCGTCCGGAGATCTC
>NZ_JANJFJ010000697.1:0-924 GCF_024626565.1 Microbacterium sp. zg.Y909 | reverse complement strand
CGGTGGCGGCGTAGTAGTTCGCGAAGTCCACCGCCTCGCTCACCTCGACGTCTGCTTCGGCGAACACCTTGCCCGTTTCGGACGCGGCGACCTCGATGAGCTCGGCTCGGCGCGCTTCGAGGGCGCGTCCGGCGGCGATGAGCACGGTGGCGCGGTCGGCGGCGGGGAGTGCCCCCCACGTGCCGGCGCTCTCGGCGACCGTAGCCATCACGCGCTCCAGCGCGGCGGCGTCGGCCACCTGGGCCCCGTCGATCGTGGTGTCGCCGGCGGCGCTCACCTCGATGCGCTCGAGCACACCCCCGGCCCACGCGCGGTTGGCGGGGACGGCGGCGTCGGAGTCGGGGGCGTTTCGGAACCCGGGCGCACCCAACGCCCTGCGGGTCTCGCGCGGCGCGAAGACCGCCGTCTCGACGAACTCCCCACCGCCGAACAGCACGGCGTCGGCGGTGGGCTCCACGGGCACCGTGTCATCGGGGTCGGTGGTCGCAGAGCGCGCGATGCCAAGCACCGCCTGCGTCAGACCGTCGTCGCCGTCACCAGGCGACGGGGCGTCGCGGAGGATGCTGCGCGGGCCCGCGCCGGGCGCCACACTGCGGTCCTGCGTCCGTTTCGGTCCGAGCGGGAGTGACGGATCGGCGCTGCGTTCGAGCGAGTCGAGAAAGCGGTCTCGCTCGCGCTGGAACAGCGCCTCATCGGAAGCCAGGTCGAAGGCGGCGGAGAGGAAGTTCTCACTCGAGGCGTTCTCCTCGAGGCGTCGCACCAGGTAGCTGATGGCGACGTCGAACTCGTCGGGACGGACCACCGGCACGTACAGCAGCACCGGGCCGACCTCGCGGGCGACGGCGTGCACCTGGCCCTGGGCCATGCCGAGCAGCATCTCCACGTCGACGTCGGCCTGCACGCCGCGCTCGCCCGCGAGGAGCC
>NZ_JANJFJ010000696.1:0-941 GCF_024626565.1 Microbacterium sp. zg.Y909 | reverse complement strand
GCCGACATGAAGCCCTTCGGCAAGTACGTCATGAACGACGTCGACCGTCACGGCGGCATCCCGGTGATCATGAAGGCGATGCTCGACGAGGGACTGCTGCACGGTGACGCGCTCACGGTCACCGGCAAGACGCTGGCCGAGAACCTGCGCGAGCTGGACCCGGATCCCATCGACGGCGAGGTCATCCACAGCTTCGCCGACCCGATCCACGCCACCGGCGGGATCACGATCCTGCACGGCTCACTCGCGCCAGAAGGCGCGGTCGTGAAGACCGCCGGCTTCGACGCCTCGGTGTTCGAAGGCCCCGCGCGGGTGTTCGAGCGGGAGCGTGCTGCGATGGACGCGCTCGAGGCCGGCGAGATCGACGCGGGCGACGTCATCGTCATCCGCTACGAAGGTCCCAAGGGCGGTCCCGGCATGCGCGAGATGCTCGCGATCACGGCCGCCATCAAGGGGGCCGGCCTCGGAAAAGATGTACTACTGTTGACGGACGGACGATTCTCAGGCGGCACAACCGGCCTGTGCATCGGCCACATAGCACCCGAAGCGGTGGACTCCGGTCCCATCGCCTTCGTGCGCGATGGTGATCTGATACGGGTCGATATCGCGGCTCGCACTCTCGACCTACTCGTCGGCGACGCAGAGCTGAGTTCCCGCCGAGAAGGCTGGGAGCCCCTTCCCCCGCGCTATACCCGTGGCGTTCTGGCCAAGTACTCCAAACTCGTGCGCTCTGCTGCAGAGGGCGCGGTGACGGGGTAGTCCCGTCAGCAACCCTGGATCTCGAGGTAGTTTCACCCATGTCCTCAGACACCGTTTCCGCCGTTCCCCGGCCTCCCGCCCGCGCGGCATCCGCCCCCGTCCTCACCGGCGCCCAGGCGGTCGTCCGCTCGCTCGAGCTGCTGGGGGTGACCGACGTGTTCGGCCTGCCCGGCGGCGCGATC
>NZ_JANJFJ010000695.1:0-942 GCF_024626565.1 Microbacterium sp. zg.Y909 | reverse complement strand
ACGCGCACCGACACCCGCGCTCCCGACGCGGCGAGCTCGTCCAGGGCCCGCCAGGTTGCGGGGAACGATCTGCGGGCGGCGGCGGGCCGACGGGGCCGGCGGTGCGCACCCCGCAGGGACGGCTGCTTCTCGCTGCCGCGCTGCGGGTCGGGGGTACCCACGCGGGGATCCTTTCAGAAGAGAGGTGGTGCGCTCACGCCGCCTGGCGCGGCGGCGTGAGCGCGGGGACGGTCACCAGATGCTCACGCGCTCCTGCGGCGGCAGCCACAGCCGGTCGCCCTCGGTGACGTCGAAGGCGTCGTAGAACGCGTCGATGTTGCGCACGATCTGGTTGCAGCGGAACTCGTTGGGCGAGTGCGGATCGACCGTCAGCAGACGAATCGTCTCGGCATCCCTCCCCTTCTGCTGCCAGATCTGCGCCCAGCTCAGCAGCAGGCGCTGGATGCCGGTGTACCCGTCGATCTCGGGTGACTCAGCGCCCCCCAGCGACAGCTCGTACGCCTTCAGGGCGATGCTGAGCCCGCCCAGGTCGCCGATGTTCTCGCCGATCGTGAGCGCACCGTTGACGTGGTGCTCGGGCGACAGCCCCTGGGGCACCAGCGCGTCGTATTGCGCGATGAGGTTCTTCGTGCGCTCCTCGAACGCGGCGCGGTCGGCGTCGGTCCACCAATCGCGCAGCGACCCGTCGCCGTCGAAACGACTGCCCTGGTCGTCGAAGCCATGCCCGATCTCGTGACCGATCACCGCGCCGATGCCGCCGTAGTTGGCTGCGGCATCGCGCTCGGCGTCGAAGAAGGGGTACTGCAGGATCGCCGCCGGGAACACGATCTCGTTCATCAGCGGGTTGTAGTAGGCGTTCACCGTCTGCGGCGTCATGAACCACTCGTCGCGGTCGATCGGCTGGCCCACACGCGAGATCTGGCGGTCGTGCTCCCACACGCG
>NZ_JANJFJ010000082.1:0-15027 GCF_024626565.1 Microbacterium sp. zg.Y909 | reverse complement strand
GCCTCGTACAGGGCCTTCTGCGCCTCGGGGGTGGCGAGGTAGTTCGTCAGGAACTCCTGGGCCAGCAGCGCGTTCTCGCTCTGCGAGCTCAGGTAGAAGCCCTGCACGCCCACGAACGGTGCCGCGGTCTCGCCACCGGCGGACGGGATCGGGTTGACCGTGACGTTGACGCCATCGGCGGTCAGCGCCTCGATCGCCCACGGGCCCTGAACGGTGTACGCGGCCTGGCCGGACGCGAACAGCTCGTTGTTGGTGTCGTAGTCGATCGTCGTGGAGATGATGCCGGTGCCGTTGGTGCCGTTGGCGCCGAGCCACGTGGCGAAGGCCTCGCCGGGCGCGCCGCCCATGCCGACCTCGGTCGTGTACGAGCCGGTGTCGTCCTGCTCGAAGACGGGGGCGCCGAACGAGGTCTGGAAGCCGTACATCGTGTAGGCGTCACCGGTCTGGCCGGCGGTGTTGATGACGATCGGGCGCTCGGCGCCGGCAGCCTGCGCGGCGGCGACCATGTCGTCCCACGTGGCGGGAGCCTCTTCGCCGACCATGTCGGTGTTCTGGACGAGCGCGATCGTCTCGAGCGAGTAGGGCAGGGCGTACAGCTGGCCCTCGTAGGTCATCGCGTCGATCGCGACCTGCTCGAAGGAGCTCGCCTTGTCGCCGAGGTCCACCGTGTCCACGACGCCGTCGGCGACGAACGCGCCGAGCCAGTCGTGCGCGCCGATGGTGATGTCGGGGCCCTCGCCGGTGGGGACCTGGGCGATGAAGTCGGCCCGGATGTCCTCGAAGTTCTTCTGGACCAGCTCGATCTTGGCGCCGGTCTCCTCCTCGAAGGCCGCAGCGGCTGCTTCGATGGCGGGCTCGCGGTTCTCGTCGGTCCAGACGGTCAGGACAGCGCCCGAACCTTCGGTGCCCTCCGGCTCGTTGGCGGTGTCGCCGCCGCCCGAGCAGCCGGCGAGCAGGACGGCAGTCGACGCGATTGCGACGACGCTCATTCCCATCTTGCGCATGGATTTTCCTTCCGTGGGGTGGTCGATCCTGCGGGCCTCTGACGAGGTCGCGCCCTTACGACCGGTGGTGAGTGTTGGGCCGGGTGGCCGCAACGGGTACATCTCTCAGTGCGGAGTGTGCTGTTCCTCCGATCGGATGACGGCTACGCCGCCAGCCGCAAGTGCAAGCATGCCCCGGATCTCGGCTCCCGTCAGGAGGTCGACGCCATCGGCGGGGAGCGCGGCGCTATGCGCGCCGTGGTTTATGGCGACGAGGTATTCCACCCCGTCGCGACGGCGACGGATGGCCTCGACCCCGACGGGCAGGTCGGCGGGGCGGATGCCGGCGTCGGCGTAGACGGCCTTCATGATGGCATCCAGCCCCTCGGCATCCGGGCGGGTGCTGACGTACCAGCCGGTCCCGGTGCCGTGGCGGTGGCGGGTGATGGCCGGTTCGCCGGCGGCGGGTCCCTCGATGTACGTCGCGCGGACCTCGGCTCCTGCGAGCACCAGGTCTTCCTGCCAGACGTCGGCGCTCAGACGCGTGCCATCCCAGTCGATCGCGGCCGTCGCACCCTCGCGCAGCGGCAGGTGCTCCTCGATGCGCATGCCCAGGGCGGGCTGCAGCGGGGCGCCGAATCCTCCGGCGTGCACCGCGTCGTGCTCGTCGACGACGGCGGAGAAGAACGAGACCACGAGGGTCCCGCCGCGCTCGACGTAGCGGTTGAGGTTGTCGGCATCGGCCTGGCTCAGCATGTACTGGGCCGGGGCGATGACGAGCTTGTAGCCGGAGAGGTCCTGCCCGGGCAGGGCGAAGTCCACCGTGATGCCGTCGCGCCACAGCCGCTCGTAGTACGCGCGGATGCGTTCGTCGTGGCTGACGTCCTCGGACGGACGCCACTCGAGGTCCTGCGCCCAGAAGGACTCGAAGTCCCACAGGATCGCGACGTCGGCGCGCACGCGGGAGCCGCGCACCTCGCCGAGACGCCCGAGCTTGCCGCCGAGGTCGACGACCTCGCGCCACACCCGGGAACCGGTGCCGGCGTGCGGAAGCATCGCGGAGTGGAACTTCTCGGCGCCGGAGCGCGAGGCGCGCCACTGGAAGAACAGGATGCCGTCGGCGCCCCGACCGAAGTGCGACAGCGAGTTGCGGGCCATCTCGCCCGGGCGCTTGGCGATGTTGCGGGGCTGCCAGTTGACCGCCGACGTGGAGTGTTCCATCAGGATCCACGGCGCGCCGCCGCCCACCGAACGGGTGAGGTCGGCGGCGATGGCCAGGCCGATCTCGCCCTCTTCATCGGCCGCCCACAGGTAGTGGTCGTCCGAGACGATGTCGACTTCGCGCGCCCACGCCCACAGGTCGCAGCCGTTGTGCTGGTTGGCCATGAAGTTCGTGGTGATGGGGCGGTCGCTGTGCGCGCGGATCGCGTCGCGCTCGGCGATGAAGCAGGCGCGCAGCTGGTGATCGGTGAAGCGGGCGTAGTCCAGGCGCTGCGCGGGGTTGACGACCGACGGGGCGGCTGCCGGCGCGCCGACGTGCTCCCAGTCGGTGTAGTGCTGGCCCCAGAAGGCCGTGCCCCACGCCTTGTTGAGACCGTCGAGCGAGCCGTAGCGCTGCTGCAGCCACAGGCGCCATTCGCGCACCGCGTGGGGGGAGTAGTCCTCGCCCACCGGTACGCCGAACTCGTTGTGCACGTGCCAGAGCACCACCGCAGGGTGCCGGCCGTAGCGCTTGGCGAGCTCGGTGGCGATGCGTACGGCCGCCTTGCGGTAGGCGGGCGCCGAGTGCGAGGCCATGCCGCGGGCGCCGAAGCCCATGACGACACCGTCGCGCGTGATGACGCGGGCGTCGGGGTGCTCGGCGAAGAACCACGCCGGCGGCGAGGCGGTGGGCGTGCCCATGTCGATGCGGATGCCGTTGGCGTGCAGCAGCTCGACGACCTCGTCCAGCCAGCTGAAGTCGAAGACCCCTTCGCTGGTCTCCAGCAGGGCCCAGGAGAAGATGCCGATGCTGACGAGGTTCACGCCTGCTTCGCGCATGAGTGCGACGTCTTCGCGCCAGGTCTCGGGCGACCACTGCTCAGGGCTGTAGTCGCCGCCGTAGGCGATGCCGTCGATGTCGGGCCAACGAGGCGTCGAGGTCATGGAACGCTTCCTCGGGTCAGGGTTTGTGTCGGTCCGGCTGTGACCGGTCCCAGCTCGGGAGACAGCATACGTGATCGCGGGGCTCTCAGTCACACGATGTTATGGAACCGTGACCGGTCCCAGTCTGAGCCGCTCGGGGGGTAAAGTCCTGCACGTGGGCGAGATCAGCGAGTCCCGCCGCCGACCGACGATCCGAGACGTCGCGGCGGCGGCAGGAGTGTCGCGTGGCACGGTGTCGCGCGTGATCAACGGCGGGCATTGGGTGTCTCCGGACGCCCGGCAGGCGGTCGAGGATGCCATCGCGCGCACCGGATACACCGCGAACCACGCCGCGCGCAGCCTCGCGACGGGGCGGTCGAACTCGCTGGCGTTCCTGCTGACCGAGCCGCAGCATCTGCTGTTCTCCGACCCCACCTTCGCCCTGCTTCTGCGCGGGGCGACCCAAGCGCTCGCCCAGCGGTCGATGACCCTTGTGCTGCTCGTCGCGGACACCCCCTCCGAGCGGGCGAACGTCGAGCACTATGTCAGCGCCGGCCACGTCGACGGCGTTCTGCTCATCTCGTCCCACGAGTCTGATCCGCTGCTGGTCTCGCTCATCGAGGCGGGCGTGCCCACCGTGTGCACCGGTGCGTCGCTCGGATACCGCGCCCAGGTGCCGACGGTGTCGGTGGACGAGGTCGATTCGGCGCGGGTGATGACCCGGTACCTGATGGACCGCGGTCACCGCAGGATCGCGCTCATCACCGGCCCCGACGACACCTCGGGCGGCCGCTATCGACTGGTGGGCTTCCGCGAGGAGATGGGGGACCGGTTCGACCCGGACCTCGTGGAGCAGGATGTGTACTCCCGCGAGGCGGGGGATGCGGCGATGACGCGGCTGCTGCAGCGCGCACCCGACATCGACGCGGTCTTCGCGGCATCCGACGTGATGGCGGTGGGGGCGATCGCGGCCGCGCGCCGCGCGGGGCTCAGGGTGCCCGAGGACCTCGCCGTCGCCGGCTTCGACGATTCGGGACTGGCTGAGACGCACGAGCCGCCCCTGACCACGATGCGTCAGCCGTGGTCGGAGATCAGCAGCGCGATGGTGGAGATCCTGATCGACGTGATCAACGGGGTTCCCCGCACCGACCTGGTTCTGCCGACGACGCTCGTCGTGCGCGGCACCGCCTGAGGCGCCGCCTCGCGCCTCGCGCCTCGCGCCTCGCGCCGCGCACCCGCGCCCGTCTGCCGACTCGCACCCGGCGCCTCGCGTCCGTTCGCCGACAGTCTCCCGATTGCGCATGTGAGTTCCCGTTCACGCATGGGGTTGGTACCAGTTCGCCCGTATGTGAGTTCCCGTTCACGCGGGGAGGCGCGCGCGGGCCGAGTCCGGCAGGCGGATGCTCCCGCCGCAGGGCCACCGCCACGCTCGCGGTCGCGGCTTGGCTGTGTGAGCGGGAACTCACATGATGAAACGAGAGGACGTCGAAAGTCCGGCCCGGTGCGCGCCAGCGACGGCTCGCGGAGCGTCGCCCGCCGCGGCATCCGTCGATGTCGGAGGGTGGCCGTATCGTCCGCGCATGGACAGGTACCGCCGCTGGATCAACCCCTTCGAAGCGATGGCCGAGCCCGCGCGACGGCGCATCCTCGACGTCCTCGCCAGCGGCGAGCACACCGCCGGGCAGCTCGCTGAGGCCGTGGGCGCCGAGTTCGCCATCTCCCGCACGGCGGTCTCGAAGCACCTGCGCATCCTTCGCGACGCCGGCTTCATCGATGTGCGCGCGGATTACCAGTGGCGCTGGTACTTCCTGACGCGCGACGGGCTCGACGGGCTGGAGTCCGCGGTCGAGCAGCTCCGGCTGAAGATGGCGGGCGGCCTGGGGTGGGATACCGACCTGCGTGACAAGCGCGATCCCCTGGGCGGGCCGGCCTTCGACGGGCGACCCGTGTTGCGCAAGGGGCCAGGCCGGGAGCCCGCCCTGGGGCGGCGTGGGCACCAGACCAGTGCAACCCGGGCCAGCGACCCCGAGGCCGGCCTGTACCCGGTGCTACCCGTGGTGGGACCGATGCCGCCCGCGTAACAGGGGGCGGGCTCACAGCGCGGCCCCACCTAGAATCAACGGGTGACCTCAGGCCGATCCTTCTACATCACGACGCCGATCTACTACCCGAGCGACGTGCCCCACATCGGCCACGGCTACACGACCGTGGCGGTGGACACCCTCGCGCGCTGGCACCGTCAGGCCGGCGACGACACCTGGATGCTCACCGGCACCGACGAGCACGGTCAGAAGATGCTGCGCGCCGCCGCAGCGAACGGCGTCACGCCTCAGCAATGGGTCGACAAGCTCGTCACCGAGTCGTGGTTCCCGCTCCTGCAGACGCTCGACGTCGCCAACGACGACTTCATCCGCACCACGCAGGAGCGCCACGAGCGCAACGTGCAGGTCTTCTTCCAGACGCTGTACGACCGGGGATACATCTACGCAGGCGAGTACGAGGCGCTGTACTGCGTCGGGTGCGAGGAGTTCAAGCCGGAGTCCGAGATCGTCGACGGCACCGGGGCCTTCGAGGGTCTCAAGGTCTGCGCGATCCACTCCAAGCCGCTGGAGCTGCTGCAGGAGAAGAACTACTTCTTCAAGCTCAGCGAGTTCCAGGACAAGCTGCTCGAGCTCTACAAGACGGTGCCCGACTTCCTGCGCCCCGACTCGGCGCGCAACGAGGTCGTCTCGTTCGTCAAGAACGGCCTCAAGGACCTCTCCATCTCTCGGTCCACCTTCGACTGGGGCATCAAGGTGCCGTGGGACGAGTCCCACGTCATCTACGTGTGGGTCGACGCACTGCTGAACTACGCCACCGCCGTCGGCTACGGCAGCGACCAGGAGCAGTTCGACCGGCGCTGGCCGGCCTACCACGTGGTGGGCAAGGACATCCTCCGCTTCCACGCCGTCATCTGGCCGGCCATGCTCATGGCCGCGGGCCTCGAGGTGCCCCGGGGTGTCTTCGCCCACGGCTGGCTGCTCGTCGGCGGCGAGAAGATGTCGAAGTCGAAGCTCACCGGCATCGCGCCCACCGAGATCACCGACGTGTTCGGCTCGGACGCCTATCGGTTCTACTTCCTCTCGGCCATCGCCTTCGGCCAGGACGGGTCGTTCTCGTGGGAGGACCTCTCCGCCCGCTACCAGGCGGAGCTCGCCAACGGCTTCGGAAACCTCGCCTCGCGCACGGTCGCGATGATCGAGCGGTACTTCGAGGCCATCGTGCCGCCGGCAGGCGCGTACACCGAGGCCGACCTGCACATCCAGCGGACCGTGGCGGATGCCGCGACCGCCGCGGATGCCGCGATGGTGCGCTTCCGCCCCGACGAGGCCATCGCCGCCATCTGGACGATCGTCGACGCGCTCAACCTCTACATCACCGAGAACGAGCCGTGGGCGCTGGCCAAGGACGCAGCGCAGCGCGAGCGGCTGGGTACGGTGCTCTACACCGCAGCCGAAGGGCTGCGCGCGCTCACCGTGCTGCTGTCGCCGGTCATGCCGCACGCCACCGGCATCCTCTGGGACGCCCTCGGCGCCGCTGCCACCCTGGGCGCGCTGCAGGACCAGCCGATCCGCGACGCCGGCACCTGGGGGCAGCTGCCCGCCGGGGCTTTGGTGAGCGGCCTGGCTCCGCTGTTCCCCCGCGTCGAACAGAGCGCATGACCGATCCCAGCCAGTACGTCCGCCAGCGCGAGAAGGGGGCGCGCGACGTCAGTTATCCGCCGGCCCCGGAGCCGCTGGCGGTGCCGGTGTACGACAACCACGCCCACCTCGAGATCGAGGACGGCGAGGTGGGGCTGAGCCTGGACGAGCAGCTGTCGCGCGCGACGGCCGTCGGTGTGATCGGAGTCGTGCAGGCCGGCGGCGACATCGACTCCAGTCGCTGGTCGGCATGGGCCGCGGCGAATCACCCGCAGGTGCTGGCAGCGGTCGCGATCCACCCCAATGAGGCACCCGCCTACGCCGAACGGGGGATGCTCGACGAGGCCATCGCGGTGATCGACGAGCTGGCAGCCCAGCCCCGCGTGCGGGCGATCGGCGAGACGGGGCTGGACTTCTTCCGCACCGGACCCGAAGGCCTGCCCGCCCAGTACGAGAGCTTCGAGGCGCACATCGCGCTGGCGAAGAAGCACGGCATCGCGATGCAGATCCACGACCGCGACGCCCACGACGAGGTGCTGGCCACACTCACGCGCGTCGGCGCGCCCGAGCGCACGGTGTTCCATTGCTTCTCCGGCGACGCAGACATGGCCCGCATCGCCGCCGACGCCGGGTACTACCTGTCGTTCGCCGGAAACGTGACCTTCAAGAACGCGCAGAACCTGCGTGACGCCCTCGCCGTCACGCCGCGCGACCGCATCCTCGTCGAGACCGACGCGCCGTTCCTCACGCCCGTGCCGTATCGCGGCCGGCCGAACGCGCCGTATCTGATCCCGGCGACCGTGCGGTTCCTGGCCGCCGAGCTCGACACAGACCTCGACGAGCTCTGCGCCCAGCTGGCATCCAACACCCTGGCCGTCTACGGATCCTTCACCGACTGAGCCGCCGACGACGACGCGGCCGCAGCCAGCCACGCGAGCATGACGGCCTTCGAGTTGCCGTCGTCGACCGCGGTCAGCGTCGCCAGCGCCGTCGCCGCGGCAGCACGCTCGGCATCCCCGGCCAGGGCCGAGTACATCCGCACGTACTCGCCGAGCGGCCCGGTGAACGCGGTGGGGCCCGCGTCGGCGACGTTCGCCGCCACGCGAGCGGGATCCGCGCCCAGGTACTCCAGCGCCACCGGAGTCAACGGCAGCAGCTGGATGCCGAGGATCGCCGACGGCTCCGGCGAGAACCACGTCGCATAGTCGCGTTTGCCGCCCCAGGTGAGCGACACGATCGGGTGCGCGAAGCCGTCGGCGAGGGTCTGCGGGTCCGGCTCCAGCCACAGCGCGCGCGCAGCGGCGACCTCGGCGGACAGCAGCCAGGTCGCCGTCGCCGTCAGCGGGTCGTCCCCCCGTGCCTCGGCCCACAGTGCCAGGCCGTTCCAGGCGGCGACCGCCTCGGAGCTGGACTCCTGATTGTTGCCGTCGGCGAAGGGGGACATCCCCGACGCCCACGAGTGGCCGCGGTACGGATCGAACACGCGCAGCTGCGGCAGCGCATCGGCCGCCGCACCGCCGGCGATGTCCGCGGCCAGCGCGTCCATCACCTCCCGCAAGGGCTCGGCCCGCTGCGGCTGAGCGGCGACGAGCGCCGCCGCAGCGCTGAGGAAGTACCCGTAGTGGAAGTGGTGGTCGTTGCCCTCCTCCGACCCGAACGAGGGGGCCTTGCCGACCACCAGGCGCAGTGCGTCGTCGTAGACGAAGCACCGGGTGTCGCGCTGGGCGCAGCCGCTCGGTTCCGCCCACGGCGACAGCTCCGTCCACAGGCGCTCGCCGACGCGTGCGGCCAGCTCGGTGTCTCCCACCTCGCCCGCGAGGGTGAGCAGGGCACCGAGTCTCGCGAGTGCCTTCCCGCCGTAGTACGTGTCGGTGGGAAGGGGCGGCGTGGCATCCAGATCCGCGGCGATCTGCGCCGCGATGGCGCCGCGAGTCGGGTCGTCGATGCCATCGAGATCGAACGAGGCCGTGGCGGGCTGCAGTGGTACCGACCACTCCAGCTCGTTGCCGGCGCACGCGACCGCGTCGCCGTACGCGGTGCGGAAGGTGCCCAGCTCGCACGCGGCCTCCGCCTCGTGGCCGGGGAACGGCACCAGCACCGTCCCCGCAGTCCCGGTGTAGGTCAGCCGTGTCGAGGACGTCCCCGCGTCCGCGTGGGAGGCGACCCGCACCCCGGTGATCGGCGCGTCCAGCGCGGCCGCCCAGTCGGCGATGTCGGCACCGTCCGGCAGCGCGAACCACTGCGCATGCCCGTCGGCGGGAACCGTGAGCGTGCCGTCGGACCACCGCGCCCCCGGGGCCACGACGCCGAACGGGGTGTCGTCGGCGGTCGCCGTCCACACGCCGTCCCCGGCCGGTTCCAGCGCGACCGCCGGCGACAGGTCCGTCTCCCGCGCGGCGGTGAACCCGACGACGGGGGAGCCCTCCGCGATCGTCACGTCGCCCACGGCGGAGCCGGCGTCCCACCAGCGGAGCGTGACCGACACGGCATCCGCACGTACGGCCTCGAAACGGTCCGCGGGCAGGCCGACGTGCAGACCGCCGGCGAACGAGGCCGCGATGGTCTGCTCCGTCGCCGAGACCGCCGGCAGGTCCAGGGTGAAAGCGTCCGATGCCGCCGCGAACGCCACCGGGAACGGGTAGACCGGCTGCGGTTCCGCGCCGAAGACGAGGCCCGAGTACCAGCGGTTGGTCGGCGGGATCACGCCCTCGGCGAGCCGGGAGGCGCCTGCCTCGGCGATGCGCTCGACCGGCAGCCCGGAGACGGTGGCCGCCGACACCGCTTCCGGTGCCCATGGGCCCGGTGCGGAATCGTCGGCGGGGTCGGCCGTGCAGCCCGTCGCGACGAGCGCTGCACCCGCCAGCAGCGCGGTCAGCAGGCGCCGCCCGGTCACAGGCCCACCTTCTGAACGAGATCGCGCAGCGCATCGCCGACGCCGGCGAGCGGCCCGTCGTCGCGCAACTGGAGGGTCGCCTGCACCGGCGTGCCGGCCTGGAAGAGCCCGGTCGCGGCGCGACGTGACAGGTCGCCGCTCGTGATCCGCAGGGTCGACATCGCCTGGCCCTCGGCCGTCTCCACGTCGATGCCGTCGACGTCGCCGCGCAGCACCGACTGGTTGGGCAGCAGCAGCTCCACGTCGCTGCCCTCGGCGATGCGGGCGTAGTCGCGCGGGGAGAGCAGGAACTCGGCCTCCACGAACAGCGATGCGTCCTGATCGACGGTCGCCAGCACGCTCCCGGCCTGGGCGAACCCGCCCTGCGGCACCGCGACGTCGCGAACGGTGCCGTCGACGGTGGCGATGATAGTGGAGGTGCCGTCCGCAGCGACGCTGGCCGCGATCTCGGCGTCGGAGACCTGGCCCGAGGCGATGTCCCGTTGCAGCTGCAGGCTGCGCACTTCGAAGAGCGGTTCGCCCACCGACACCTCGTCACCGACCTCGACGTACTGCCGGGTGACGATGCCGCCGTAATCGGTGCCGACGGGATAGTTCTGCGCGACGATCGTCGCGCTCGTGGACAGCACCCGGTGCTGTCGCTGGTTGAACACGACGGTGCAGGCGGCCACCACGACGAGCACCATCAGGATGCCACCGGCGAGCTTCAGCCGGTTCGCCCAGGTCATCGCGCACCTCCTGCGGGGACGAGCAGGGGTTCTCCGTCGACCGCCGCCGGCACCGAGGCCGGCACCGTGACCGGCGGTCGTGCGACGACGGTGACGGGACCCGCGAGCGTCGGAACCCCCACCGGCACCTCCCGCTCCGGCGGATGGGCGAGAACGCGCGCTTCGCGCAGCGCGGTCACCATGAACGCGCCGAGGATCACGGTGTTCGTGGCGTTCCAGGCGGTGGCGAGGGTGAACACGCCGTTGTCGAGGTCCCGCCAGATCGCCACGCACGTCGTCAGGGCCAGGAACAGGAAGAAGAGCGTCTGCGGGATGATGAAGTTGAACGGCGACCGGCGCGAGGCGGATCCGGTGACGTGCCAGCCGACGTCCTTCCCGGTGAGGGCATTCCACAGAGCCTTCGCATAGATCGGGAACGAGACCGTCGCAAGGGTGAGCGTCTCCCACCGGAACGAGCCGACGGCGAACCAGGCGAGCAGGATCTGCATGACGTAGAAGCCGGCGTAGTACATCGCCCAGGTGAGGACGGTGGTCTCGAGTGTCATCGGTCGCAGGTCGAAGTAGATCTCCATCGGCGGCACGAGCAGCAGCAGGAGCGGACAGATCCCGGCGAGGTAGAACGTCGCCGTCACCAGGTACTGGACGCGCTGGTCGGTTGTGAGGGTGCGCCGCGGGCTCAGCGGGTTGTGGTGCAGCAGGATCTCGAATCCGCCCGTCGCCCAGCGCAGCTGCTGCTTGCTGTACGCCTCGATCGTCTCGGGCGCCTCACCCACCGCGAGGGCATCGGGGAGGAATACCGAGCGCCACCCGCGCTCGTGCAGCAGCAGCGCGGTCCAGACGTCCTCCGACTTCGAGTCGGTGTGGATGCCGCCGATCTCATCGATCGCGCGGCGGCGGAAGACGACGTTGGTGCCGACGCAGAAGGCCGCGTTGAAGCGGTTGCGGCCGGGCTGGATGAATCGGTAGAAGACCGTCTGCATGTACGCCGCCCCGCGGGCGACGACCGTGTCGAGGTTGCCGTAGACCTGCGGCGTCTGCACGAATGCGACGTCCTCGTGCACGAAGATCGGCATGGTCTCCAGCAGGAACAGGGGCGAGGGGACGAAGTCTGCGTCGAAGATGGCGAAGAACTCGCCCTTCGCCAGCGTCAGCGCGTGGTTGATGTTCCCCGCCTTCGCCCCGTGGGAGCTGAGCCGGCGCACGTACCACGCGCCGACCTCGGCGGCCATCGTCCTGATGTCGTCGGACCTGCCGTCGTCCAGCACCCACGTGCGGTGCGCCCCCTGCAGCGCGACGGCGGCCGTCACGGTCCGGCGGACCGTCGCGGCATCCTCGCCGTACACCGTGACGAACACATCGATCTTCACGGGCGCCCCGCGCAGATGCACGGTGTCGTCCCCGCGTGCCAGACGCGGCAGCAGTCGCGCGGCGGCATCGTGCGCGGCGTAGTCCCGGGGGTTGCGACCGCTGGAGAGGATCGTCCACATCGACAGCAGCGCGTGCAGCACGAGGATGGATTCCGCGACGATGACCGAGACGTAGGGCAGCAGGTCCCCGCGACTGTCCGGCGCCAGCAGGAACGCCGCGTAGGCCAGCACCCCGATGGTCGCGACGACGACCAGCAGGATCATGACGGGCGTCGGCTCCCCGCCGGTCTTCGGCTGCAGCCGCTCTGCGGTGGCGTTGCGTGGATGTGATGATGCGATGCGTGCCATTCGGTTCCCCCCGATGGACTGGCGGTGCACCCATCCGCAGCGCCGTCGGCGCGTCTGGATCCTTCCCCGGCGTCGCGGCGTATCCCCCAGGGACCGCGACGTGTTGTCCATGATGCGCCTCCGGCACGACAGGCGTGTTCCCTTCATGTGAACGCTGTGTGACGAGTGGCTGGATGCCGACTCGGTACTGTTGAGGTATGCCGGTGACCCTCCTCGGCGCGGCAGAGATCCGCGCGCTCGCAGCCGAACTCGACGTCACCCCCACGAAGAAGCTCGGCCAGAATTTCGTCGTCGACGCCAACACGGTGCGCAAGATCGTGCAGGTGGCCGGTGTGCGCCCCCAGGACCGGGTCGTGGAGGTCGGGCCGGGGCTCGGCTCGCTGACGTTGGCCATTCTCGAGACCGGCGCCGCGGTGACGGCCGTCGAGATCGACCACCGCCTCGCCGCACGGTTGCCTGCGACCGCAGCCGCCCACGGCGTGCCCGACGGCGCACTCACGGTCGTCGACGCCGATGCGCTTCGCGTCACGGAGCTTCCCGGCGACCCCGAGGTGCTGGTCGCCAACCTCCCGTACAACGTCAGCGTGCCCGTGCTGCTGCATTTTCTCGAGACGTTCCCGCACCTCGACCGCGGCGTGGTCATGGTGCAGGCCGAGGTGGGGGAGCGCCTCGCCGCGAAGCCCGGCACGAAGGCCTACGGCAGCCCCAGCGTGAAAGCGGCCTGGTACGGCCCGTGGCGCCTGGCGGGCACCGTGTCACGCCAGGTGTTCTGGCCGGTGCCCAACGTCGACAGCGTGCTGGTGGCCTTCCGCCGCGACGCCGAGCAGCGCGGGACCGAAGCCGAGCGGCGGCGCACCTTCGCGATCGTGGATGCCGCATTCGGTCAGCGCCGCAAGATGCTGCGGCAGGCGCTCGCCGGTGTGCTGGGCGGCTCGTCGGCAGCGGCATCCGCCGTGCTCGAAGCGGCGGGCGTCGCCCCGACGGCGCGCGGCGAAGAACTGGTCGTGGCGGACTTCCTCAGGATCGCGCGCGCGGCACCCCTCGCCCAGTAGCGTGGGGGCGTGACCGAATCGCCCCGCACCAAGCCGCCCGTCGCCGACCTTCACCGCCCGTACACGGCCGCTGAAGACCGATACGCCTCCGTGGACTACCGCCGCGTCGGGGCATCGGGCCTGCGTCTGCCCCCGATCTCGCTGGGCCTGTGGTGGAACTTCGGCGACAACGTGCCGTTCGACCGCCAGCGCGAGGTGCTGCGTCACGCCTTCGACATCGGCATCACGCACTTCGACCTCGCCAACAACTACGGCCCGCCCTACGGCTCCGCCGAGACCAACTTCGGCCGCATGATGCGCGAGGACTTCGCGCCGTACCGGGACGAGCTGATCATCTCGTCCAAGGCCGGCTACGACATGTGGTCGGGTCCCTACGGCGAGGGCGGGTCGCGCACCTACCTGCTTTCGAGCGCCGAGCAGTCGCTGCGCCGCATGCAGCTCGACTACGTCGACATCTTCTACTCGCACCGCGACGACCCGACCGTGCCGCTGGAAGAGACCATCGGCGCGCTCGACACCCTCGTGCGCCAGGGCAAGGCCCGCTACGTCGGCATCTCGTCGTACAGCGCCATGCGCACCGTAGAGGCCGTCGCCATCGCGCGCAGCCTCGGCACCCCGCTGGTGATCCACCAGCCCTCGTACTCCATCGCCAACCGCTGGATCGAGGACGGCCTCACCGGCGCGCTCGAGCAGGAGGGACTGGGCGCCATCGCGTTCTCGCCGCTGGCGCAGGGCCTGCTGACGGACAAGTACCTCGGCGAGGGCGCGGCCGACCGCTCGGTCGAGCGCTGGTCGGTGCCGCGGGACACGGTCTCCGAGTCCGGGCGCGGCCGCCTCGTCGGCCTTAACGCGATCGCCAAGGAGCGCGGCCAGAGCCTGGCGCAGATGGCCCTGCAGTGGGTCCTGCGCAACGATGTGGTGGCCTCGGCACTCGTCGGCGCCTCCCGCCCGGCGCAGCTCGACGAGAACCTCGCCGCCGTCAACGGACCCGCCTTCGACACCGAGGAGCTGGAGCGCATCGACGCGCTCTCGGACGGCATGGACGTCGGGATGTGGGAGTCGGCGGACTCGTGAGTCCGACCGCGTCGTCCCGTCGGGTGCACGTGCGCGCGCCCGGCAAGATCAACGTGTTCTTCGAAGTCGGCGACGTGCAGGACGACGGCTACCACGACGTCGCGTCGGTGTACCAGGCCGTCTCGGCGTATGAGGACGTCTATGCCTCGCACGCCGACGGCTTCTCGATCTCGGTCGAGGGTGTCGTCGACGTGTCCGGAGTGCCGGTCGACGACCGCAACCTCGCGGTGCGGGCGGCGAGGCTGCTGGCAAGTGAGATCGGCTATGAGGGTGGGGTGCACCTCGAGGTGCGCAAGGGCGTTCCCGTGGCCGGCGGCATGGGTGGCGGATCGGCCGACGCCGCCGCGGCCCTGCTGGCATGCGATGCGCTGTGGGATGCCGGACTCTCCGCCGTGCGCCTGCAGCGACTTGCCGCACGGCTGGGGGCCGACGTCCCCTTCGCCCTGATGGGCGGCACCGCCGTGGGCACCGGGCGCGGTGACCAGCTGAGTCCCGCGCTTGCACGGGGACGACTGGACTGGGTCATCGTGACCAATCCGGTGGGACTTTCCACTCCGGAGGTGTATCGGGAGCTCGATCGACTGCGCGAGCGCAGCGCCCCCGACATCGCGCCGCCGGCCGGGGCTCCCGACGTCGACCCCGCCGTGCTGCAGGCGCTGCGCACCGGCGACGCCGCTGCCGTGGCCGCGGCGGTGCACAACGACCTGCAGGATGCCGCCTTCTCGCTGCGTCCCGAGCTGACCGACCTGAGGGACCTCGGCTGCGGGCTGGGCGCGCT
>NZ_JANJFJ010000694.1:0-948 GCF_024626565.1 Microbacterium sp. zg.Y909 | reverse complement strand
TCGACGGGGAGCGCGACGCGGCATCCGCTATGCTCTGGGTGTCGCGACTGGCGTTGAGGTGGGCCACCACCGGGGAGCGACCGACAAGGCATTCGACCGCACGCCTGGGCCGGGTCTCGATACGCCCGCATCGCGGGCGCCTCGACCACCTCTACGTACCCGCTGCAGTCTGGAGATCGCCATGACCGATTCCGTGTTCAACGCCCCCCTCTCCGAGGTCGATCCCGAGATCGCCCAGGTGCTCGAGCGGGAACTCGAACGCCAGCGCGGCTACCTCGAGATGATCGCGTCCGAGAACTTCGTGCCGGTCTCGGTGCTGCAGTCGCAGGGCTCGGTGCTGACCAACAAGTACGCCGAGGGCTACCCGGGTCGCCGCTACTACGGCGGCTGCGAAGAAGTCGACGTCGCCGAGGAGCTCGCGATCGAGCGGGCGAAGTCGCTCTTCGGCGCGCAGTTCGCCAACGTGCAGCCGCACTCCGGCGCCTCGGCCAACGCCGCGGTGCTGCACGCCATCGCGCGTCCCGGTGACACGCTGCTGGGTCTGTCGCTGGACCACGGCGGCCACCTCACCCACGGCATGAAGATCAACTTCTCCGGTCGCCTCTACAACATCGTGGCGTACGGGGTCGACGCCGAGACGTCGCTGGTGGACATGGACGAGGTGCGCCGCCTCGCGATCGAGCACAAGCCGAAGGTGATCATCGCCGGCTGGTCGGCGTACCCCCGTCAGCTCGACTTCGCCGCCTTCCGCGCCATCGCCGACGAGGTCGGCGCGCTCCTCTGGGTCGACATGGCGCACTTCGCAGGCCTCGTCGCTGCGGGCCTCCACCCGAACCCGGTGCCCCACGCGCACGTGGTGTCGTCGACGGTGCACAAGACCATCGGCGGTCCCCGCTCGGGATTCATCCTCAGCAACGACCCCGACATCGCCAAGAAGATCAACTCCGC
>NZ_JANJFJ010000693.1:0-964 GCF_024626565.1 Microbacterium sp. zg.Y909 | reverse complement strand
CCCTTGTCGTCGAGCTTGGGAGTGTGGGTGCCCAACAGCATCTCCACCACCCCCTTAGTCCGGCCCCGCCAGGTAGCGCCACTTTACTCCACTTCCCTCCACTTCACTACACAAACCCCCGACATTGCCCGTCGGCCACCCCGAGGAGCCGCAAACACACGAAAAAAGAGCACCGACCCTGAGGTCGGTGCTCTTGCGTTTCGAGAGGTCAGTGCCGGTCTTGGCGGCGATCCCAGCGTTCGTTCATGCGATCCATGAACGAAGTGGAGGAGCGTGGAGGAGTGCCCGGGCGGGTTCGGGACCCATCCACCGGCGCACGGCCCGAGCCCCGCGTGGGGGTGACGGCCAGCACGACACCGCCGAGCATGACGATGAAGGCGACGACGCCGATGGCGACCAATCCGGTCGATACCCCCGCGATCAGGCCGCCGAGGCCGAGAAGCACGAGAACCGTGCCGTAGACGATGTTGCGATAGCTGAGCGTGCGCCCATCGCGGGGCGCGCTCACCACGTCGGCGTCGTTGCGCATGAGATGGCGTTCCATCTCATCGAGCAGGCGCTGCTCCTGTTCGGACAGTGGCATGCATCCCCCTTGTGAGGTCCCAATAGGCATCGATTCTAACCGTGCCGTCGAGAACTAGGCTAGGCCCGTGTCGCCTACTGCGGATCCCATCGAGGCTGTTTCACAGCGACTGATCGCCTTCTTCACACACCAGCGGGATGCCGCCCGCGCAGAGGGGCCGGAAGCGGTGTCGTTCATCGAGGCGGGTGTCGGCGCCGTCGGCGGGGGAAAGCGCCTTCGCGCCCGCTTCTGCGTGACCGGATGGCGGGCTGTGGCCGAGGCCGGTGGCCGACGCCCCGGGGATGCCCCGCCGGAGGTCATCGCCGCCGCTGCGGCGCTGGAGATCTTCCAGGCGGCCGCGCTGGTGCACGACGACCTCATCGACAACTCCGACACCCGGCG
>NZ_JANJFJ010000692.1:0-992 GCF_024626565.1 Microbacterium sp. zg.Y909 | reverse complement strand
TAGTAGAGCGGGCCGCGGACGCGGTACAGGGCGCGGGCGAACGCGCTCATCGCCCGGTTCCCAGCAGGCTCGACAGCAGGGGCACAACCCGCGCCGCCGGCACCTCATAGGTGCCGCGTGCGCTCTGGCGCACCCAGCCGGCGGCGATCAGCTGGCGCAGGTGGTGGTGGAGCTGGCCAGTGGTGCCGAGGGAGTCGATGCCGGCGAGCTCCGAGGTCGTGGTCGTGCCGGTCAGGATGCGGCGCAGCAGCTCCAAGCGCACCGGATGAGCGAGCGCCTGGAACGCGGCGGCATGCTCCGACCAGTCCGCCTCGAGCAGTCCTTGAGTGGGGGCGCCCTCCTGCCAGGCGACGGGGGCGCCCGTGGGCAGGGTGAGCGACCCGACGATCATGACGACGCCCTCGGCGAGGGGGGGATGGTCGGCGCGCTCCGCCTCCACCCGTCGCAGCGCCCAGAAGGCATCGGCGTCATCGGCGCGCGGCGGGGGAGTGCGGTCGTCGCGTCGGGCCAGCTGCTCCTCCAGCGCCGTGACCCGTGCGGCCAGGCTGCGGAGGGCAGGGACGTCGGTGATCTCGTCATCGCTCATTCCGCCAAACTACGGGAGATCGTAGAAACGTACAAACGCATCCGTCGAAACCCGTGCTGCCGCCGCACTGCGGCCATAATGGGACCCGTGCCCGACCGGACGACGATGCCCGACTTCTCCGACGAGTTGCGCCGATTGCAGCGCCGCGCCTACGGGCCGGCCGCGCAAGGCGCCCTGGATGCCGCGGACCTCGCACGGCTGCGGGAACTCGAAGCGCTCGTCCGCGCATCGTCCGATCCGGCGCACGACCACACACCGCCGGCGGGCGATGCTGGCGCGGAAGCGGACGCGGACGGTTCCGTTTCCCGGCACGCCAACGTCGACGGCTCGGTCTCTGCACCCGTGGGCATCGCCGCCGGTGGCGACACCGAGGCCGTCCCGACCCCGCCCCCGAATCCCGGCGTCG
>NZ_JANJFJ010000691.1:0-1009 GCF_024626565.1 Microbacterium sp. zg.Y909 | reverse complement strand
CAGGAAGTCGACGCGATGGCCCGCGATCCATGCCTGCGGCACGATCGGCAGCCGCATCCATCGCAGCCGCGGCGGCACGAAGCTCTCGAGGCCGGAATCGGCGAACGGGCTCGCGGCGGTCAGGATACGTCGCGCGGTCGCCGTCAGCGGCAGCCGCGCCATCGCATCGCGCTCGACAAGCCGGCGGCGCAGCGCCGATTCCCAGATGGCGAGCGCGTGCTCGAAGGATCGACAGTCCGCCACCAGGCCGAGCACGTTCTCGATGGGGTCGACGAGGGCATCCGGATGCCGCGGGATGAGCGGCCGACCCCAGTGAATCCGGGCGCCGGCGTCGTGGATTCCGCCGGCGTGAGGCTTGGCAGCCACGTGCGCTTCGGTCTCAGCGAGAACCCACAGGCCCAGCCGCCGAGCCTGGGTCACGCACGTGAGCACGACGCCCTCGCGCGCGGCGGCGACGAGGTACGGGTCGGCATCCGGCGCGGCCACCCACACCCGGCGCACCCGCGCGAGCTCGCCCCGGGCGACAGCCTGCGCGATCCGGTGCTTGCTGACACCCGTCGCGCGCAGCGACGTGCACCGCGCCACGCCGCCGGCCGCCCTCACCTGTGCTGACAGCTCCATGCACCGAGCGTGCCGATGTCGCCTCGCGCTGCGAGACGCGCCCGGCGCGAACGGGGAGAAGAGGGACGGCGACAGCGCCTGGGGAGGAGCCGACGCTGATCCCGGGGCCGACCCGGTGCCGTGCTCCGGGGTCCCGCGCGCCCCGGATGAGGAGATCTGCCCGGCTGAGGGCTCCAAGCGGAATCCGACCCTCATTCCGGCAGATCCCCTCGTTGCGGCACGCCGGTCAGCCCGCGCACGGCATGGCACCGGCGCGCACGCCGGCGCGACAAGCGCGCGCGGCATCGCCCACGGCCCGGCGCACCCCGCCGCCCCCGGTAAACTGTGCGGACGGTCCACACTCAGGCACGCTCACACAGTGCCGCACATATCGCTCGAGGAGACACCC
>NZ_JANJFJ010000690.1:0-521 GCF_024626565.1 Microbacterium sp. zg.Y909 | reverse complement strand
GCCATGATCTCGTGCTCCCGCCCCAGATCGGTGAGCTCGACGGTGTAGGGCAGGTAGTTGTCGGACTGGTCGCCCGAGCACTGGTCGGGGTGCTTCGAGGGGTGGGTGGCGAACTGGCCCCCGATGAGCTGCAGATAGTCGGAGCTGTTGCGGTACGAATCCGCGATGCCGCCGTGCCAGCCGGCGAGTCCCGTGCCGCGCTCGACCGCCGCCTTGAGCCCGTTGAACGCCTCGCGGGAGATCTCCGACATCGTCACCGACTGCAGGATGAGGTCGGTGGATGCCATGACCTCGTCATCGGCGTAGATCTCGTTGGACTCCTCGACGCGCACGTCGAAGCCGCTCTGCTCGAGGAAGGGGAGGAAGAGGTCGGTCGCCTCGACGGGGTGGTGACCTTCCCAGCCTCCCCGAACGACGAGTGCGGTGCGTGAGGTCACGGATTGTCTCCTTCGACGGTGGCATACAGACTGTCCTGCGCGGCGCTGCGCTCGACCGCGGCGAGCACCCGCTGCACGCGGGCG
>NZ_JANJFJ010000689.1:0-512 GCF_024626565.1 Microbacterium sp. zg.Y909 | reverse complement strand
CCGGCGATCGCACGCACGAGGTCGACGATCTGGTGCGTGAACAGGTGCTCGTATCCGAGCCCGTGGCCGGCCGGCCACCACGCGTCGGCGTAGGGATGCTCGGGCTCGTTGGCCTGGATGCGACGGAACCCCTGCTCGCCGGCGGGGTCGGACGCGTCGTAGAACTCCAGCTCGTTCATCGCCCGGAAGTCGAACGCGATCGAGCCGCGGTCGCCGTTGATCTCGATGCGGTTGGAGTTGCGATGCCCCGTCGCCAGGCGCGTCGCCTCGAAGACCCCCATCGCCCCACCGGCGAACCGGGCCGTGAACGCGGCCGCGTCGTCGACGGTGACGGTCTGCCGGGGTGCGTCGGCCTGGGCGCGCCCGCCGAGCCCCACCTGTTCGTCAAGCACGGGACGCGTCGGAACGAAGGTGCGCATGATCGCGCTGACCCCGACGATGGCGTCGCCGGTCAGCCACTGCGCGGTGTCGATGCTGTGGGCGCCGATGTCTCCGAGAGTTCCGGAGCCGGC
>NZ_JANJFJ010000688.1:0-1034 GCF_024626565.1 Microbacterium sp. zg.Y909 | reverse complement strand
CATGAACGCCGCCGATGCGGCCAGCCCGCCGCGGGCACGTGCGCGACCCGCCGACCGCTCCAGCTCGGCGGCGGCATCCTCATCGGTGCCCTGCACTGCCTGGGCGCGGTGCCAGGCGCGGCGGTCGGGGTCGGTGTCGGGGTCGGTGGCGGCCGCCAGGGCGTCGTGCGCGCGACGCACGTCGGGCGGCGGCGCATCACGATAGACGGCCGAGCGTACGAGCGGATGCCGGAAGGTGACCCGATTGTCGACGACCAGCAGCCCGGCGGCCTCGGCAGGTGCGAGGGCGTCTTCAGCGACGCCGAGCTGCGCCGACACGCGGCACAGCAGCGCCGCGTCTCCGGTGGGGTCCGCTGCCGCGGCGAGCAGCAGCAGCTGGGTGTCGGCGGGCAGGCTGCGGGATCGGCGGCGGAAGCTCTCTTCGACGCGGCGCGGCACATCCAGAGCGCTCGGCACCTCGTATCCGCCGGCCAGCTGTGCGGCCGCCGCACTGAGTGGCAATTCGACCAGCGCAAGCGGATTGCCGTATGACTCGGCGATGATCCGCTCGAATACCCTCTCGTCGAGCGGAGCGGGCAGCCCCGACGTCAGCAGTTCCCGCGCATGCGCCTCGCAGAGAGCGTCGAGGCGCAACTGCGGCAAGTCGGCCAGCGCCGCCGGCTCTGCTGCGGCATCCTCCCGCGCGGCGTCGCGCACCGCGAACAGGAGCGCGATCCGCTCGGCTGACACCCGTCGCGCCACGAACGCGAGCACCTGCGCGGAGGCATCGTCGAGCCACTGCGCATCGTCGACGAGGCACAGCAGCGGCCGCTCCTCGGCCACTTCGGCCAGCAGGTTGAGGGTCGCGAGCCCGACGAGAAAGCGGTCGGGGGGATCGCCCGCCTGCTGTCCCAACGCCACCCCCAGCGCGGTCTGCTGCGGTTCGGGCAGGGTACGCGCGTGATGCAGCAGCGACGCGCACAACTGGTGCAGGCCGGCGAACGCGAACTGCGACTCCGACTCCACACCGACCGAGATCTCCACCCGGAACCCCG
>NZ_JANJFJ010000687.1:0-1042 GCF_024626565.1 Microbacterium sp. zg.Y909 | reverse complement strand
GACGTCACCGACGTGCCGCCGAAGGACCGCGACATCGCGATGGTGTTCCAGAACTACGCGCTGTACCCGCACATGACGGTCGCCGAGAACATGGGCTTCGCCCTGAAGATCGCCGGCGTCGGCAAGGAAGAGCGCGCCGCCCGCGTGCTCGAGGCCGCCAAGCTGCTCGACCTCGAGGAGTACCTGACCCGCAAGCCGAAGGCACTCTCGGGTGGTCAGCGTCAGCGTGTCGCCATGGGCCGCGCCATCGTGCGTCAGCCCCAGGTGTTCCTCATGGACGAGCCGCTGTCGAACCTCGACGCCAAGCTCCGCGTGCAGACCCGCACCCAGATCGCGTCGCTCCAGCGCCGCCTGGGCGTCACCACCGTCTACGTGACCCACGACCAGACCGAGGCCCTCACCATGGGTGACCGCATCGCGGTGCTCAAGGACGGTCTGCTGCAGCAGGTCGGCACCCCGCGCGACCTGTACGAGAAGCCGAACAACGTGTTCGTCGCCGGCTTCATCGGCTCGCCCGCGATGAACCTGTTCGCCGCCGACCTCGCCGAGGGTGGCGTGCGCTTCGGTGACGAGGTCGTGCCGCTCGACCGCGACACCGTCGGCCGCGCCAACGGCAGCCAGGTCACCGTGGGTGTCCGCCCCGAGGACATCGTCGTCGGCCCCGCCGACGGCCGCGGCCTCTCGGTCATGGTGGACCTCGTCGAGGAGCTCGGCGCCGACGGGTACCTCTACGGCCACACCGAGATCAACGGCAAGCGCGCCGACCTGGTCGCGCGCGTCGACGGTCGCAACCACCCGAACGCGGGCGAGACGGTCACCCTGGCCGCCAGCGCCGGCCACGTGCACGCGTTCGACATCGAGTCCGGCGAGCGTCTGAACGACAAGCCGGTCGTCTCGGCCTGATCCGCCAGCAACCGCGCGGCGCGGGTAGCCTTGGGGCTACCCGCGCCGTGTCGTTTCCGCCAGGAGTTCCCGTGTCTTCAGCCCTCAGCATCACCGCGAGTTCGGTCGACCCCGGCCTCTTGACACTCCCCTGGTCCAC
>NZ_JANJFJ010000686.1:0-1051 GCF_024626565.1 Microbacterium sp. zg.Y909 | reverse complement strand
CCGGACTCGAGCGCGGCCTTCGACGCGAGGGGGAGCTCGAACGATCCGGGCACCCGCACCAGCGACCAGGTCGCCCCCGCGGCATCCAGCGTGCGCTGGGCGCCGGCGATCAGACCGTCGGTGATGACGTGGTGCCAGGTGCCGGCGACGACGACGACCCGCAGGCCGGTGCCGTCTACGGGGGCGTGCTGCTGAGGGGATCCGGTGCCGCTCATGCGCGGGCCTCCTGGCTCTGCGCCAAGGCGCCGTCGAGGTCGTCGTTGGCGATGATGTGACCCATGCGCTCCGCCTTCGTCGCCAGGTACTGGTGGTTGTTGGGCCCCACGCCCACGAGCAGGGGGACCTGTTCGGCGACGTCGAGGCCGAGGGCGCGCAGCTGGTCGACCTTGTCCATGTTGTTGGTCAGCAGTCGCAGCCGGTCGACCCCGAGGTCGGAGAGGATGCCGGCGGCGGCGGCGTAGTCGCGTGCGTCGGCGGGAAGCCCGAGGGCGAGGTTCGCGTCGACGGTGTCCAGGCCGTTCTCCTGCAGGCTGTAGGCGCGCAGCTTGTTGATCAGGCCGATGCCTCGGCCCTCGTGGCCGCGCATGTAGACGACGACGCCGCCGTCCTGCTCGATCGCGTCGAGGGCGGCGTCGAGCTGCGGCCCGCACTCGCACTTCAGCGACCCGAAGGCCTCGCCGGTCAGGCACTCGGAGTGCACCCGCACGAGGGGCGCTTCGTCGGTGAGGTCGCCCGAGACGATGGCGAGGTGATCGGTGCCGGTGATGCGGTCCTTGTATGCCAGCACGCGGAAGACACCGTGCGAGGTGGGCAGCTTGGCCTCGGCGCGCAGGCTCACGCGCCGGCGGTGCGGCAGCTTCGCGGCCGAGGCCACGGGCTCGTGCTCGTCGAGGTAGGCCACGAGCTGCTCGATCGTGATGACGTGCAGGCCGTCGCGCTCGCCGAGCTCGAGCAGGCCGGGAAGCCGCATCATCGAGCCGTCGTCGGCGACGAGCTCGCAGATCGCGGCGACCGGCTCGAGGCCGGCCAGGCGCATGAGCTCCACCGATGC
>NZ_JANJFJ010000685.1:0-1052 GCF_024626565.1 Microbacterium sp. zg.Y909 | reverse complement strand
CTTCCGGTCATGCCCGCCGGCGAGGCGGCGATCCTGCCGCAGAACTTCGCCGACTTCGGCCGCGACCTCGGCATCGCCGACGACCAGCTCGCGCTGTACCTGGCCACGCGCGAGCTCGCCCACGCGCGCCTGTTCCGCCACGCCCGGTGGCTGCGGCTGCACGTCATCTCCCAGGTGACCGAATTCGCCCGCGGCATCCACGTCGACACCAGCGCCCTGGAGGACCTCGCCTCGCGGTTCGACCCGTCACAGCCCGAGGAGCTGCGTCAGGCGCTCGAGAGCGGCGCGCTGCTCCCCCAGCGCTCCGAGGCCCAGACGGCGGCGCTGGCGCGGCTCGAGAATCTGCTCGCCCTCATCGAAGGCTGGGTCGACGTCGTGACGGACGCCGCCACCGCCCGACTTCCCGAGGCCGATCGCATCGCCGAGGTCGTGCGTCGCCGCCGCGCGGTGGGCGGACCTGCAGAGCAGGCCCTCGGGTCGCTCGTGGGCCTCGAGGTGCGCCCCCGGCGTCTCCGCGAGGCCGCAGCGATGTGGCGCGCCGTCACCGAGGCGGTGGGCGCGGGCGACCGCGACAGCCTGTGGGACTACCCCGACCTCATGCCCACGGCCGAAGACATCGACGACCCCGCGGCGCTCGTGGCACGCCTGCAGGCTCGGGCGCGCGGCGACGAGCCCCAGCGCGACGCGATGGACGACGCCCTCGAGGCGCTGCTGAACCAGGCGGCATCGGACGACGCCGCCGCCGAAAACGGCGAGACGCCCGCCACCGGTGACGGTGCGACGGACGACGGCGGCACGGCCGGCGACGATCCCGAAGGACCTCGGCCGGTCTGAGCTTTCTCGTCTCCTCCTCCCCAGGCCGCTCAGGCGGCCGCGGGCAGGAGCGATCTGTGGACAGCGGGGACGGCGGACGACGCACCGGCGCACAATCGGGTCATGCTTCACCTCGACCCCCGCCATCCGCCGCTGTGGCGCAGCGCCACGAGCCTGCAGTTCGGCACCGAGCCCCTCGCGGTCATCGACCACCTGGCGCCCTGGCAGGAGCGCATGGT
>NZ_JANJFJ010000684.1:0-1081 GCF_024626565.1 Microbacterium sp. zg.Y909 | reverse complement strand
TCGTCCTGCAGGTCGGACGCGAGGCCCAGCAGCAGATCGTGGGCCTCTTCTTCGACCTCTGCGATACGCGCGTCCGGGCGGTCGGTCTTGTTGACCAGCAGAATGACGGGCAGCTTCGCCTCGAGCGCCTTGCGCAGCACGAAGCGCGTCTGCGGCAGCGGACCCTCACTGGCATCCACCAGCAGCACCACGCCGTCGACCATCGACAGGCCGCGCTCGACCTCGCCGCCGAAGTCGGCGTGACCCGGCGTGTCGATGACGTTGATCGTCACCGGAACGTCGGTGTGCAGCCCGTTGTACGTGATCGCCGTGTTCTTGGCGAGGATCGTGATGCCCTTCTCACGCTCGAGGTCGTTCGAGTCCATCGCGCGTTCCTCCATGTGCTCGTGAGAGCCGAAGGACCCGGTCTGGCGGAGCATCGCGTCGACGAGCGTGGTCTTGCCGTGGTCGACGTGCGCGACGATCGCGACATTACGGAGGTCCGGACGGAGGGCGTGCGCCATCGATTTTCCTTGCGGGGAGAGGGGAAAGAATCTGCGCCGTCCCCAGGCGAAACCGAAGGGCCGACACTCCAGGATACAGGAAGCGGGGCGGGGTCTGGTCGACCCCGCCCCGTTCAGGGTGCGCTCACCGGCGCCGGCCGGGTCCGAACCTACGCGTCGGGGGTGTCTCCGAGCGAGTCCAGCAGAGCCCGCCGGGCCAGCCGGCGCTCACGCTGCTCGACCGGGTCGGGCACGGGAGACGCGGCGAGAAGACGCTTGGTGTAGTCGTCCTGCGGGTCGTGAAGCACGGTGCTCGTCTCGCCCTGCTCGACCGCGTGACCGTCCTTCATCACCAGCACGTGATCGGCGAGCATGTCCACGACAGCCAGGTCGTGGCTGACGAGCATGCAGGCGAAGTCGAACTCGCGCTGCAGTTCGCGCAGCATCTCGAGCACGGCGGCCTGCACCGAGACGTCGAGCGCCGACGTCGGCTCGTCCGCGATCAGCAGCTCGGGCTTGAGCGCCAGCGCCCGGGCGATCGATACACGCTGCCGCTGGCCGCCGGAGAGTTCGTGCGGGTAGCGGTTGACGACGTCGGT
>NZ_JANJFJ010000081.1:0-15068 GCF_024626565.1 Microbacterium sp. zg.Y909 | reverse complement strand
CCCTCGCGGATGAGACCGAGCAGGATGTGCTCGGTGCCGATGTAGTTGTGGCCGAGCTGCAGCGCTTCGCGCAGGGACAGCTCCAGCACCTTCTTGGCCCGCGGCGTGAACGGGATGTGCCCCGTCGGCTGCTGCTGGCCCTGCCCGATGATGTCCTGCACCTGCTCGCGCACAGCGTCGAGCGAGATACCGAGCGACTCCAGCGCCTTCGCGGCGACCCCCTCGCCCTCGTGGATGAGGCCGAGCAGGATGTGCTCGGTACCGATGTAGTTGTGGTTGAGCATCTTCGCCTCTTCTTGGGCGAGCACAACCACACGACGGGCACGGTCCGTGAATCTCTCGAACATCGTCGACTCCTCCAAGCGCACAGTTCTGGCGCTTACCGAAAAGGGTAACGACCGGAGGGTGCCCCTATGCCCGTTGTTCGCCACGGGCGGATGCCGGCGTCGGCGCCATCCGGTGTTGACGGACATATCGAGAATCGATAGTGTAACGATGATCGATATTAACGATACTCGTTATGGAGGAAATCATGTCGCACGCGACGACCACGGGGCGCGCCCTGTCGACCGGTGACCGGTTCGGATTGATGTTCATGATGATCGCGGGAGCGGCCCTCACGGTCGGAACCGTCGTCGCTGCGGTGGCCCGCATCGTGGACGTGCTGACGGCCGAGAGCGTTCAGGTGCTCGCGGAGTTCGTCGACACCCCCGCCCTCGCCCCGATCGGCGTGGACGGCGCCGATGTGGCCGTCGAGCTCGATACGGCAGTGCTCGCGGTCTCGGACCTGCCCGTGGCGTCGCTGTGGTCGATCGTGATCCAGCAGGTGCTGATGGTGGCGGCGGTCCTCATCGTCGTGGTCTGCCTGCTGCTGCTGTCGCGCAGCGTGCTGCGCGACCGGGTGTTCAGCCGCACGAACACACGCCTGGTGACCACCGCCGGCCTCACCGCGATCCTGGGCGCTGCGGCCTACCCGTTCTTCGGCAACATGGCCGCCAACGGGGCGTTCGCCGCTCTCTCGGACGGCACCTTCAACAACGTGCTCATGTCGGTCGACCTCGCGTCGCTGCTGATGCTGGGGTTCGTCGCGGCGCTCGCCTCGACGGTCTTCACCGTCGGCGACCGCCTGCAGCGCGAGACCGAGGGCCTCGTATGAGCCCCGCGGAGGAGGACGGCCCCACCGGCATCCACTGCCGTCTGGACGAGCTGCTCGCCGAGCGGGGCATGACCCTGGCGCGACTGTCGGAGCTGGTGGGGGTGTCGGTGGTGAACCTCTCGGTGCTCAAGAACGACCGCGCGCGGGCGATCCGGTACTCGACGCTGTCGGCCGTGTGCCGCGCGCTGGACTGCGAGGTCGGCGACCTGCTGGTGCGCTCCGAGCCCCGCTGACGGGCGGCTGGGCTGCTCGAGTGTCCCGTCCGCACAGTCGCGGCGCGGAGCACCCGCCATGTGCGACACCGGAGCAGCGCGGGCGGCGGCTCAGGCCGCGGCACGAATCGCGCGACGCACACGGAGCACCAGACGCTCGGAATACCGGAACAGGTCCTCACTGGTGACGCGGATCACCCGCCACCCCTCGGCCGCGAGCCGCTCGTATCGGCGGATGTCATTCGCCCACTGCGTCGCGTCGAAGAGGTGGTGCGCGCCCTCGTATTCGACCGCGACCTTCCACTGCGGGTAGGCGAGATCCACGCACGCGATGAACCGGCCGCCACCGTCGACCACAGTGTGGTTGATGAGCGGCTCCGGCAATCCGGCATCCACGATCACCAACCGCGTCCAGGTCTCTGTGCGCGACGCCACGCACGGTCGCACCCGCACCAGCGCTTCACGCAACGCGCGCACACCGACACGCCGCTTCGTGAAGACGGCGGCCTCGAGCTGCGCGCGGGTGGCGAGGGGGCCCGCGGCGTCGTACCGACGGTCGCTCACAAGGGCGTCCGCGACCGCCACGAGATCGTAGGGATGCCGGAGCACGCCGCCGAGCATCGCCCAGGTGCTGGCGGGGGTCGGCACCGGGAGCCGGTGCTCCGGGTGCACGGTCAGTCGTACGTGTTCGGGCTGCACGCGATGACCGCGCAGCCCGCGCGCCCGCGGTGGACGCGTGGGATGCAGCACTCCGACGTCGAGTTCGTCCTGCGCAAGGAGGATGCCGGCAGGAAGTGGCACGCCCCACAGGACGGCGGCCGTCAGGTGCGAGAAGAAGGCCCCGTCACTGAGTCGAAGGTCCGCGATGCGGGCGCGAGCGACGATCCCGTCCTCGGGTCGCCGCACCGGTGGCCGGCGATCACGGACGACGTGCACGCCGTGGAACGGGTGCTCGAGATCTGCCGCGCGGAGCCTCGAGCGTGCCACGCCGGCCGCTGCGGCATCCGCCGTGGTGAACGCCGGCGTCGAGAACTCGGGGAGCGGGTGACGGAGCATGGCGACAACCTGGCATCCGTGGGCTGCCACCGCAGCCCCGGAACACCTCCTGGGGATGGATCCCCGCCATCGGCACCCTGTGCAGGAGCCCCGCGTGTTCGCGGCGGAGCGATACGCGCCGCTCCGGTGGCGCTTCCGCACGGTCGGAGCCCTCCGCGACCCGCCATTCGCGACACTTGAGCAGCGCCGCGGCGGCGCGCCGCAGCGCCGCGGCGGGGGTCAGCCGAGGATCGTCGTGGTGACCGGCGTCGCGAACTCCGGCCCGCCGCCGGTCAGTGTCAGCGTGACGGGCGCATCGGCGTCGAGGTCACCCTCGGGGTACGCGAGCACCGCGCGCGGTGCGATGTCCATCGTGCACATGCGGTCGGGCTCGGGCTCGGCGAAGGTGACCGCGACGGCGTCGGATGCCGTCACCTCGATGCCCTGGACGGTCGGCGGGCACGACGAGGAGCCCCACGTGACGATCGCGAACACTCCCTCGTCCACCCACCCGGCACTCGGGGCGTAGTCCGTCTCACCCGACGGGGCGGGCAGTCCCGCGACGCCGTCGAGGTCGGTCTCGCCGCGGTAGCCGTCACCGGCGACCTCGATCTGCAGATCCTGCGAGGGATCGATGCCGGCGGGGAGCGAGACGACCGTCACCCGCGGCGCCATGTCGGCGGTGCAGACCTCGGATGCCGGCTCCACGAGCGTGACCTCGAGCACCCCGTCGGCCGACAGGGTGGCACCGTCGGCGATCGGCACGCACGAGGATGATCCCTGGGTCACGAGGCCCACCATGCGGCCGCCGTCGAGCCAGGCGGCATCCACTTCGACCTCCGTCGCGCCACCCGTGCCCCCGCTTGCCGGAGGCGTCGGGTCGGACGAGTCAGTGGCACAGGCGCTGAGCGATGCCATCAGCAGCAGGGCGAGGCCGCCCCCTGCGACAGCGGAGACGAATCGGGTGGTCATGGCATCCATCCTGGCGTGTCTGTCTGAGCGCTGGCGACGAGTGCGGTCACAGCCCGGTAACACTCACTGCAGTGCGGAGGTGAGCCTCGCCAGGTTGTCGAGCACGGTCGAGCGCAACGGCTGCTGCTCCCACTCCTCCAGGGTCAGCTCCCGGCTCAGCTCGCGGTACATCTGCTCGACGTCGCGCATCTCGGTGACGAACTCCTCCCCGCGCACCAGCATCGACACCTCGAGGTTCAGACCGAACGAGCGCATGTCCATGTTGCTCGAGCCGATCACGGCGACCTCGTCGTCGACGGTCATCGACTTCGAGTGCAGGATGTAGGGCTTGCGGTACATCCAGATGCGCACGCCTGCGCGCAGCAGCGCCTCGTAGTAGCTGCGCTGGGCGTGATAGACGATCGCCTGATCGCCCTCCTCCGAAACGAACATCTGCACGTCGACGCCGCGCTGGCACGCGGTCGAGATCGCCAGCAGCATCGACTCATCCGGCACGAAGTACGGGCTGACGATGATGAGCTTGCGCTGTGCGGCGTACATCAGACTCAGGAACAGCTTGAGGTTGTTCTGGAACTCGAACCCCGGCCCCGACGGCACGATCTGGCAGTCCAGGTCCCCTGGCCCGGTCGTGACTTCGAACAGGTCGATCTCCTCGGTGAGCGTCTCGTCCGTCTCGCTGTACCAATCCGAGAGGAACACGGCGTTGACGGATGCCACGACCGGCCCTTCCACACGCACCATGAGGTCGACCCAGTGCAGCCCGCGGCGGATGTTGCGGCGCAGGTTGTAGGTGGAATCGGTGATGTTCTGGGACCCGATGAACGCCATCACCCCGTCGATCACGAGCAGCTTGCGGTGGTTGCGCAGGTCGGGGCGCTGGTACTTGCCCCTGAACGGCTGCACCGGCAGCATCAGGTGCCACTGCGCACCCATGGCGTCGAGCCGACGCAGCGTCTGCTTGTAGAAGGGCTTTCCGCGGTTGGCCCAGTGGTCCATGAGCACCCGCACCACGACACCGCGCGCGCAGGCCTCTTCGAGCGCCCGGAAGAAGTCGTCGGTCGTGGGGTCGCTCTGGAGGATGTAGAACTCGACATGCACGTAGCGCTTCGCCGTGCGGATCGCCTTGGCCTGTTCCCGCAGCGACGTGTCGTAATCGGCGATGAGGTGCGCGGCGTTGTCGCCGGCGAGGGGGAGGGCACCCAAAGTGCGGTTGAGCGTGACCGTCGCGTTGAACCACTCGGGAGCGTGCGGACGCAGCGTGCCGAAGTCGAGGTGCTCGCTCGTCTCGTGGATGTACTCGTTGATCTGGTCCTGCTTGAGGCGGCGCTTGCGGGGCAACCGCGGATTGCCGATCAACAGGAACAGGAAGACGCCCACGAAGGGCATGAAGTAGATGGCCAGCAGCCATGCCATCGCCGCGGTGGGACGGCGGTTGCGGGGGATGACGATGATCGCCGTGATGCGCACGATGAGGTCCACGAAGAAGACGAGGATGACCCACCAGGTCCAGTCGAAAGTGATGCTGATCACTTTCCCCCCTCGCTGCTCACTCGGTCAGCGTATCGGGGGCGGCGGTCATCCGGCGTTGCGGACGGCTCCGGCGTCGCCGCCGACCGGGGGCAGGCCGCGCTTGGCGCGCTCCTCGGCCTCGATGCGGGCGTAGACCCGGCGCTCGGTGCGGTCCATGCGCAGGATGCCGCGCAGCACGAACCAGAAGAGGCCCGAGACCACGAGGGTGGGAAGCAATGCCCACACGACGGCGGTCCACACAGTGTCCATGTCTCCATCGTACGTGGCCCGTCCTGGGCTCCGGCCCCGCCGAGGACGTAACAGGCGCGGAATCGGTCCGGCTCTCCCCCGAGCCCCGTTTCGGGGCTACGTCCCGGTGCGACGGCGGCCACGCTGGCGCAATGACCACGATCGTGAAGGCGGCGGATGCCGCGCACTTCCTCTCCCTGCTTCCGGCGATGCTCGGGTTCACTCCGGTGCGCAGCCTCGTGCTCGTCCCGTTCCGGGGCTCGCGCAGCATCGGGGCGCTGCGGCTCGACCTGCCGCGCGACGGAACCGACCTCGACGCCTTCGCGGCCACGTGCCTCGGCATGGTGTGCCGCGTACCGCGGGCGGACGCGCTGGCCGCGGCGGTGTTCTCCGATGAGTCGTGCATGTCCGGGTTGCCGGGTTCGGCGCTGCTGGCGAGCATCGGTCGCGCCGCCGACGCCTGCGGGTTGCGCATCACCGATGCCCTGAGCATCGGCAGTGACGGCTGGGGCTCCACCCTCGACGCCGACTGTCCTCGCGGAGGGCGACCGCTCGAGGCGCTGGCGCTGCCGGTACCGGTCACGACCGCTCCAGGTGACCAGACGACCGGTTCCGTCCTGCCGCCCGTGCATCAGAAGCAGGCAGAAGCGGTCGCGTCGGCATTGCGTGCGGTGCGGACCGCGGCCCGGGAACTGGGTGGGGCCGAGGGCGAGGGTCCGCCTCGGCGCGGACGTCCCCGAATCCACCCCGAGGCGCTGGCGGCGGTGGGCCGGCTCGACGACGTGGTGGCGTGCTTCGAGCAGTCCCTCGACACCGACCCCGCGGCGCTGGCACCGTTCGAGGCGGCGCTTCTGGTGTGGTGCCTGTCCCGCCCGGCGCTGCGGGACGTGGCGATCGTGCAATGGGCGGCCGACGCGCGCCGCGGCATCCGGGCGCTGGACGCGCAGCGGCGGTGGGAGGAGGGCGCGGACTACCCGTCCGACCTCGCGATGACCATGTGGGGCGACGGCCCGCAACCCGACCCCGCCCGGCTCACCCGGGCGCTCGAGCTCACCCGCCGTCTGGCCGCCCTCGCACCGCCCGCCGCGCGCCCGGGCGCGCTCGCCACCTGCGCGTGGCTGTCGTGGGCCCTCGGCCGCTCGACACACGCCGATCTCTATGCGCGCATGGCCGCCGAGCTCGATCCCGACCATGGTCTGACGCAGATCGTGCTCGCGTTCGTGGCCGCCGGGCATCTGCCCGACTGGGCGTTCCGCGCGGGGTAACCGGGTGTGGCCCGCCCGCGCGATGCTCCGCTGCGGCTACTTGACCAGCGGGAAGAGGATGGTCTCGCGGATGCCCAGACCCGTGATCGCCATCATGAGCCGGTCGATGCCCATGCCCATGCCGCCCGTGGGAGGCATGGCGTGCTCGAGGGCGCGGAGGAACTCCTCGTCGACCCGCATGGCCTCGTCGTCGCCCTGTGCGGCGAGTTTGGCCTGCTCGACGAAGCGCTCGCGCTGAATGACGGGGTCGACGAGCTCGGAGTACCCCGTGGCCAGCTCGAAGCCTCGGATGTACAGGTCCCACTTCTCCACGACACCGGGGATCGACCGGTGCTCGCGTACGAGAGGGCTGGTGTCGACGGGGAAGTCCATGACGAAGGTGGGCCGGGTCAGATCGCCCTTGACGAAGTGCTCCCACAGCTCTTCGACGAACTTGCCGTGCGTGGCGATCTTCGGCGGCACCTCGACGCCGACCTCCGCCGCGAACGCGCTGAGCTCCTCCACGGACGTCTGCGGCGTGATCGTGCGTCCGGATGCCGCCGACAGCGACTCGTACATCGAGATGCGGTCCCACTGGCCGCCCAGGTCGTACTCGGTGCCGTCAGCCCAGGTGACCGTGGTGGAGCCGGCGACCGCGATCGCTGCGTTCTGCACGAGTTCCTGGGTGAGGTCGGCGATGCCGTTGTAGTCGCTGTAGGCCTGGTACGCCTCGAGCATGGCGAACTCGGGGCTGTGCGTGGAGTCCGCGCCTTCGTTGCGGAAGTTGCGGTTGATCTCGAAGACGCGGTCGATGCCGCCGACGACGGCGCGCTTGAGGAACAGCTCCGGCGCGATGCGCAGGTACAGCTCGGTGTCGAACGCGTTGGAGTGCGTCACGAACGGGCGCGCGGCGGCGCCGCCGTGCTGCACCTGCAGCATCGGCGTCTCCACCTCGACGAACCCGTGGCGGCCGAACGTGTCCCGCAGGCTGGCGTTCACCTTGGCGCGCGCCAGCACCGTGTCGCGGGCCTGCTGGCGCGTGATGAGGTCGAGGTAGCGCGAGCGCACCCGACTCTCTTCGCTCAGCTCGGTGTAGAGGTTGGGCAGCGGCAGCAGCGCCTTGGCGGCGATCGCCCACTCGCGCACCATGATCGACAGCTCGCCGCGGCGGCTGGAGATGACCTGACCGCTGACGAAGACGTGGTCACCCAAGTCGACGAGGTCCTTCCACGCCTGCAGCGACTCCTCGCCCACCTCGGCGAGCGACACCATCGCCTGGATGCGGCTGCCGTCGCCGGCCTGCAGCGAGGCGAAACACAGCTTGCCGGTGTTGCGGCTGAAGACCACACGGCCCGCGACTCCCGCCACGACACCCGTCTCGTCACCGGGGGCGAGGTCGGCGAACCGCTCGCGCAGCGCCGGGATCGTGTCGGTGACCGGCACCGACACCGGGTAGGCGCCGCCGGCGGCATCCGCTCGCTCGGCGATCAGCCGCTCGCGCTTGGCAAGCCGCACGGCCTTCTGCTCGAACACGTCCTCTTCGAGGGCGTTTTCGGGGGGCGTCGACGACGGCTGTTCAGTCACAGGGGGCTCCTTGGAAAGTCGCCTTACAGTCTACCGGCGGGCCCACGTGGACCTGCCGGGCTGCGACGGCACCGTCAGTGAGCCGCCAGCCGCGCCTGGACGGCCTCGCCCATGACGGGCGCGGATGCCTCGGAGGGAGACCGGGCCTCACTCCAGCGGCGGAACCGCCTCATCGTCGGCAGCCGTTCCGGCGGCGGTGAGCGCCTGGTCGATGGTCGAGTGCACGAGCGTGGCGAGATACGAACCCGGTTCGGGCACCCCCGCCTGCGCCAGCAGCGCCGCGGCCTGCGCGACGATCGACCGCGAGAAGTCCGTCGCCGTCGCGATGGCCTCGGCATAGGCGGCGCGGTCGGCCTCGCCCACGACGACCGGTTCGCAGCCGAGTTCGACGGCCAGGGCCTGCGCGATCGGCAGCACGGGCGCCGGGGCGGACACCGCCGCGTGGGAGCCGATCAGCTGGCGGACGTCGGTGGTCGTGCCGGTGAAGGTGATGGCGGGATGCAGGGCGAGCGGAATCGCGCCTTTGAGCATCGCCGGCGCGAGCACGTCGTATCCGTGAGCGGGATCGGTGTGCAGCACGAGCTGGCCCGGCTGCCACGCCCCGACGTCCGCGAGACCGCTGACGAGGCCCGGCAGTTCGCCGGACGGGACGGCGATGATCACCAGCTCACTGCGGCGCGCGACCTCGACGGCGTCGAGCGTGGGGACGCCCGGCAGGATCGCCTCGACGCGGTCGGGATCGGACCCCGATGTGATCCCGACGAGCGCGTGTCCGGCGCCGGCGAGCGCCGCGGCCAGCACGGGACCCACGCGTCCCGCACCGATCACGCCGACTCCGAGGCGCGCGCTGCGGTTCACCGCGGGTCCTCGGGCTTGTGGGCGTCGGGCGGGCGCGATTCCCGCCGCTCGGCGGGCGGCGGCACGGCCACTGGGTGCTCGGGCTCCACAAACGCAGCCGGATGCAGCGGCGCCGGCGGCTCGTGCGCCGGCTCACCGACGGCGGACTCGGACGCCGCCGCGGGCGCGGGTTCGGGTGCCGCCTCGGGCGCACCCGCCGCGGTCCATTCGAGGGCGGGCTGGGATGTCGTGGCGGGCGCTGACTCACGCTCGGTCTCGAGTGCGGGTACGCCGTCCGCGTTCGCCTCGGCCTCACCGGCCCACCGGTGCGACCGGTCGGCGGCGGCCGCGCGCACGGCGGCGGCTTCGACCGCTTCGAGCAGGCTCACGGCGTCGTCGCGATCGATGGCCGACACGTTGGCGTACACCGGTCCGGTGACGACATGGCCGCGCACGGCGGCGACCCGCAACGCCCGGTCGATCGGCCCCTGGTAGAGCCCGATGCTCTGCAGCCGGGCCAGCGGGAGGATCGCGAGCTTGCGCCACACGACGCCCCGGCGCAGCAGCAGCTGGTCGCCCGACACGAGGAATCCGTTGCGCTTCCATGACAGCGGGCGGAGAATCCGCGCGCGCCGCGGCGTGGTAGTGAACGCATCGCCCTCGATCGGCCCCTCGACGCCCTGCCGCAGCAGCAGCGCCACGTCGTCGCCACCGACATCCGGCAGCAGCAGTTGCAGCACGCGCTCGACGTCGGCGAGAGTGCCGACCGGCAGCACGGTGGTGAACTGGTCTGTGGAGCCGTCATAGACGCTCCGTCCGGTGAGCCGGTTGATCTTGATCTTCCACCATCCGAACCGACGCCACAGCACCGACTGGCTCACCTCGAGGGCGTGCACGCGTCCCGGTGGCACGATCTCGGTGACCGTCGTGAGCAGACCGAACGTGATGCGCACCCCGTCGGGGGTGGGCGCGATGGAGTAGCGCAGGGACCGCACGATCTCGCGCACCCAGTACGCGCCGAAACCGATGACCGCGGGCACGACGCTCAGCAGCACCCACGGCGTGCCGACCACAGCGCCCACGATGATCGCGACGACGCCGAGAAGCAGCATCACCGTGCCGGGGCTGATGAGCTGGGATGCCACCAGCCGCCCCACCGGGATGTGCACGACCGACTCGGGCGCTTCGGTGGCCTGGTCGTCACCCTCGATGAGGCCGGTCAGTCCCCGGTTCACCGTCTGCGCGAGCGACCCTGCGCCGGCTGCGGCCGCGGCCGAGGTCCCCAGTCTGCGGCCCGAGGCGAGACGCAGGATGTCGGCACGCACGGCTTCGGCGTTCGCTGTGGAGAGGTACTCGAGCTTCACGTTGGAGTCGGTGCCCGCGCCCACGACCTCGAGCTTGGCCATGCCCAGCAGCCGGGCGATCATCGGCCGCGTCAGGTTCACGCCCTGCACGCGGTCGAGGGGGGCGCGGCGCTGGGTGCGGAACAGGATGCCGGTGCGCACCTCGACGTCGTCGCCGGTGATGCGCAAGGTGTGGAAGCGCCACGACAGGTAGAACCCGGCGATCAGCAGCAGGACGAGGCCGAGCACGACCAGCAGCGCCACGACGACGAGGTTGTTGGCGAGCACCCAGTCGATGGGGTCGCCGCCGCCTTCGATCTCCTCCCACTCCTCGGCGTCGATCTGGCCGCCGGAAAGACCCGGGACGAAGATGGCGATGAGGCGGTCGCGCAGGTTCGCGACGACCACGCCCACGATCACGATGAGCGCCAGTCCGCCGCGCAGCAGCGGCGTCAGCGGGTGCAGGTGGTGCCATTCGCCGTCGCTGAGCGGCGAGCGCACGAGCGCCGGCGGGGGCGTCGGCGCGCCGGCGCGCTGCTCGGTCATGCCGGCGCGCGGCTCGGTCATGCCGACGGGATCGGTCACAGCCCCGTCCGACGGCTCTCGGCGACCGCGATCAGGTGATCGCGCAGCGCCTCGGCGGCCTGCTGCGACAGCCCGGGGATCGTCACGCCCGTGGTGGCGGCAGCGGTGACGAGCTTCAGCTGGGCGATGCCGACCCCTCGGTCCAGCGGTCCGTGGGTGATGTCGACGAGCTGCATCCGTCCATACGGGACGGCCACGATGCGCTGCCAGAGGATGCCGCGACGGAACACCAGGTCGTCGTCGCGCAGCTGGTAGCCGATCGCCCGCACCTGGCGGGGCAGGATCACGATCGTCCACAGCAGGATCACGCCGAGGATGCCACCGGGGATGAGTGCCCACATCTGGTCGAGCAGCAGCGTCAGCACGAGGACGGCGACCACGACGACGAGCAGGAAGATGCCGTAGATGGCGAGCTGCACACGCAGGTACTTGCGGGAGATCTGGTGCCACGTGCCGTGCTCGAGCGCCAGACGACCCTCACCGCGTGGCTCGATGAGGCGGTCGTACGTCCCGGCGTCGAGGGCCGAGTCGGTCGCGGCCTCGCCGGTCGGGTCCACGGTTGCGGCGTCAGTGGTGGGTGGCAGTGCTGTCGGGCCCGGGTGCGGGGGGTTCGTCATCGTCGTCCTTCCGGATGGTGCACAGCTGCTCGGCGACGAGGGCGGTCGCCACCAGGATCGCACCGCCGACCGCGGCCGCGAGGATCGTCGCCACCGAGCCTAGCGAGGGGTCGGCGGGCCGCGTGGCCACGAAGGCTCCGAGACCGCCGGTGAACCCGGCGACGGCGGCACCCGTGATGCTCGCTGACTTCGCGAGCATGGCGACGCGCACGGCCTGGAAGGGGTTCACGCGGCGCGCCGTATGCCGCGCCCCGCCGCGTGTCGCCCGTGAGATCGGCACGGCCAGCGCGACGAGGACCGCGCCGAGCGCGACCAGCAGCACCGGCAGCATGAGGGAGGGGGTGAAGGTGGGCCGCCCGGTGGCGGTGAGCGTCTGGTCGACGATGTATCCGGTGCCGAGGCCCAGCACGGCGGCGACGATGAGCGGGGCGGGCCCGGTGCGCTTCACGAGGCATCCCCCCTCTCGCCGAGACGACTCAGCAGGTCGGCGACACGGCCGTGCCCGGGGAGCTCTGCGTCGGGATCGACCGTCAGCCAGGGCCGCAGCACGAAGTCGCGCTCGGCGGCCCGCGGGTGCGGGAGCTGCAGTGCGGGGTCGTCGCTCTGCACGTCCCCGTAGGCGATGAGGTCGAGGTCGAGGGTGCGGTCCTGCCAGCGGGCGGCTCCGGGCTCGCGCTCCTCACGACCGTGGGCCGCTTCGATGGCGTGGAGGTATCCCAGCAGCACGCTGGGCGCCAGCCGGGTGTGCAGCAGAGCCACCGAGTTGAGGTAGGCGGGCGCGTCAGGGTCGGGGCCCTCGGGTGTGAGGGCGACCGTCTCGATCGGCGAGGCGGCGACGACGTCGGTCGTCAGCGGCAGCCGCGCCAGGCTCCGCAGCGCCTCGGTCAGCGTCGTCTCACGGTCCCCGAGGTTCGCCCCCAGCGCGACGACGGCGCGCACGGGAGCCGCATCCGCGCTCTCGTGGGTGGAGCTGAAACCCTGCGCAAGCCGACGGCTCATGGCATCCGCCCTCGGGTGATCGTGACGCTCACGTCGCTGAAGGCCACCGCGATCGGGGCGGCGGGCTTGTGCACCGTCACGCGCACCTGCTGCACCGGCCGGCGGGCGAGCACGGCATCGGCTATGCGGGCGGCGAGGGTCTCGAGCAGGTCGACGGGTTCACCGGCGAGGATCGCCGCGACCTCCTCGGCCAGTTCGCCGTAGTGCACGGTGTCGGCGACGTCGTCGGTGGCGGCCGCGCCCCGGGTGTCGAGCGACAGCACCACGTCGGCGACGAACTCCTGGCCGTCACGGCGCTCGTCGGGGTACACCCCGTGTCGCCCGAAGGCACGGATGCCGGTGACAGCGATCTCATCCAGGTCGCTCACGGTGCTGCTCCCTCTCTCCAGGCGCGGGCCACGGCCAGCGCGTCGCGGGTCGCGGTCACGTCGTGCACCCGCACGGCCCACGCGCCGTCGGCCGATGCCAGCGCGCTCGTGACGGCGGTGGCGAGATCCCGGCGGCGCTCGTCGACGCCGTCCGCCTCCGCGCCGGGCGCGAGGGCTTCGGCGAGGAAGCGCTTGCGGCTGGTTCCCACCAGCACGCGCACGCCGAGCCCCACCACCTGCGGCAGGTGCGACAGCAGCATCCAGTTCTGGTCGCCGCGCTTGCCGAAGCCGATGCCGGGGTCGACGATGAGCCGCTCGCGCGGGATGCCGGCGCTCTCTGCGGCATCCACCCGCGCAGCCAGCTCGGCGAGGACCTCGCCGGCAACGTCGGCGTAGTCGGCGCGGGCGTACATGTCGGTCGAGTGACCCCGCCAGTGGCCGATCGCCAGTTCTGCCTGCGAGCCGGCGACGGCGGCGAACATGCCGTCGTCGGCGAGCCCGCCCGACACGTCGTTGACGATGCGGGCGCCGGCGGCCACGGCGGCGGCGGCCGTCTCGGCGTTCATGGTGTCGATGCTGACCACGGCGCCTGCGTCGGCGAGCGCGGAGACGACCGGAAGCACCCGGTCGCGCTCGACGGCCGGGTCCACACGCTCGGCCCCGGGGCGCGTCGATTCTCCGCCCACGTCGAGCATGTCGGCGCCGTCGGCGAGCAGCTGCAGGCCGTGGGCGATCGCGGCATCCGCCCGGGCGTACCGCCCGCCGTCGCTGAACGAATCGGGAGTCACGTTGACGATGCCCATCACGAGGGTCACCGCCCGCTCCCCGCCAGCAGAGCCATGACCTCGGCGCGCGCGGCGGGCTCGGCCATCTCGCCGCGGGCGGCCACCGTCACCGTGGAGGCGTCGGGCTGGCGTCCGCCGCGCATCGTGACGCACTGGTGGGTCGCGTCGAGGACGACGAGCACACCGCGGGCGTCGATCGCGCCGGCGATCGTATCGGCCACCTGCTCACCCAGGCGCTCCTGCACCTGCGGGCGGGCGGCGAGGATGTCGACCACGCGCGGGAGTGCGCCGAGCCCCACGACCTGCTCACCGGGGAGGTAGGCGATGTGCGCGTGCCCGGCGAAGGGCAGCAGGTGGTGCTCGCACACGGATCGGAACCGGATGTCGCGCAGCATGACGGCGCCGGAGGGCAGGGTGTCGGGCGCCGGTCCCCGCGACACAGAGATCGTGTGCGCGAGGGGCTCTGCCGGGTCGACGCCGATCCCTGCGAAGAACTCCCCGAACGTATCGGCGACGCGCTGCGGCGTCAGGCGAAGTCCCGGGCGCTCGGGGTCCTCCCCGATCGCCACCAGCAACTCGCGCACCAGGGCCGAGACGCGCTCACGATCGACGGTCACGCCCCGAGCCTATGCGGTCGCGGGGCGGGCCTGACCGGCGGGGCGACGGCGCGTGGCCTTCTCGACCGCTTCATCGGCTTCGACGGCGGCGGCGAGGCCGGCGTCCTCGCGACGGCGCGGCACCTCGATCGGCGGCAGGGTGGACGCCGGCCGGTTGTCGCTCGACAGCCACTGCGGACGCTCGGGCAGGTGCCGGATGTCCTTGAAGATCTCGGCCAGCTCGATGTGGTCGAGGGTCTCCTTCTCCAGCAGCTCCAGCGCCAGCTTGTCGAGGATGTCCCGGTTGGCCGTGATCACCTCGTACGCCTCGTTGTGCGCCTGCTCGATCAGCTGGCGCACCTGCTCGTCGACGCGCTCGGCGACGGCCTCGGAGAAGTCGCGGCCATGGCCCATGTCGCGGCCGAGGAACATCTCACCGGATGCCGCGCCGAGCTTGACCGGCCCGACCTCGGTGGTCATGCCGTACTCGGTGACCATCTTGCGGGCGATGCCGGTGGCCTTCTCGATGTCGTTGGAGGCGCCGGTGGTGGGGTCGTGGAACACGACCTCCTCGGCGACGCGGCCGCCCATCGCGTAGGCGAGCTGGTCGAGCAGCTCGTTGCGCGTGACGGAGTACTTGTCATCCAGCGGCAGCACCATCGTGTAGCCGAGGGCCTTGCCGCGCGGGAGGATCGTCACCTTCGTCACGGGGTCCGTGTGGTTCATCGCGGCGGCGGCGAGGGCGTGACCGCCCTCGTGGTACGCGGTGATGAGCTTTTCCTTGTCCCTCATCACGCGCGTGCGGCGCTGCGGGCCGGCGATGACCCGGTCGATCGCCTCGTCGAGCGCCCGCATGTCGATCAGCTGCGCGTTCGAGCGCGCCGTGAGCAGAGCCGCCTCGTTCAGCACGTTCGCGAGGTCGGCACCGGTGAATCCGGGCGTCTTGCGCGCGACGACCTCGAGGTCGACGGAGTCGG
>NZ_JANJFJ010000683.1:0-1084 GCF_024626565.1 Microbacterium sp. zg.Y909 | reverse complement strand
CGCAGATCCGCCAGGTCGATGCCGGCGCCCTCCGGCGTGTTCAGCCACGCCTCGATCCCCCGGATGCCGGGGGCGGTGCCGCACGACTCCAGCTCGGTCGCGCCGTTGGTGCAGTTGTCGAGCTCGCGGTTCTCGTCGGTGACGATGCCGCCGAGGTTCAGGGCGCGCGCGGCATCCTCGTTCTCGGTGAGGTCCCGCTGCAGGTCGGCGGTGTAGTCGGGCACGAGCCGCTGCAGCAGTTGCGGCACGTTGAAGACGAGGCCCACGGCGAGGGCGAGCATGGCGACGCCGGCGGCGATGCGCAGTCCCCGCTCGCGGGTGCGGAACGCGCGGATCCGCTCGATGAGACCGCGCCCGGCGAGCGCGAAGGCCAGCAGGGGCAGGGCGACGCCGATGGCGAAGGATGCCGTGAGCGCGACGGTGTCCACGCCGATCTGTCCGGTCGCGCCGGCGACGATGATCGCCGCCAACACGGGTCCCGCACACGGCACGAACACGGCGCCGAGCGCGAGCCCCACCGCGAAGCCGCTCCCCCTGTTGGCGACTTCGCGGCGGGGCAGCCATTGGAACGGCTTCTCGAGCAGCTGCTCGACCCGAGGAACCAGCAATCCGACACCGATGAGCACGAGCACCGCGATGCCCACCCAGCGAATGACGTCCTGCGGCAGGTTCAGCGCCCCGAGCAGCAGCGAGCCGGCGAGGGTGACGAGGGTGAAGCTCGTCACCAGCCCCGCGATGACGAGGTAGGGGCGGCTGCGGCGGGCGGGGATGACCGTGGCATCCCCCTCGAAGCGCGCGGACTGCGCGCCTCCGGTGAGGAAGATGACCGGCAGCACCGGGAGGATGCACGGCGAGATGCCGGTGATGAGACCCCCGAGCAGGCCGATGACGATGAGCTCCATGGGTCCCCGTTTCTGTCGGGGGTTCTTCGTGCCGGCGGATGGATCGGATTGTTTCCCATCCGATCGGGCGACCGCTCCGAAGAGGTGTCATGGCCGCAGTCCTGGCGGCTTCCAAAACCGGAGGACATCATGCTCAGCAGCAAGAAGAAGATCACCGCAGCTCTGACTCTCACGCTGGCGAG
>NZ_JANJFJ010000682.1:0-1101 GCF_024626565.1 Microbacterium sp. zg.Y909 | reverse complement strand
TCGCGTTCGGTGTGCTGCTCGACACGTTCGTGGTGCGCTCGCTGCTGGTGCCGGCCCTGTCGTTCGACATCGGCCGTGCGATCTGGTGGCCGTCGAAGCTGTGGCGCAACGACCCGGGCGGTTCGCGTCGGCTGGCGATGAGTCCCAGCGAGGGTGGTCCCGTCGCGGCTCCCGCGCGGGGGAGTGCGCGCCCTGGGGATGACGACCTGGCAGCGGTCGCGGTCGACACCGCCGCCGGCGTCCGCGCCGTCGAGCAGAAGGGGGTGGCCGCGGTTGCCGTCGACACCGCCGCCGGCGTCCGCGCCGTCGAGCAGAAGGTCGCCAAAACGGGTGAGCGGTCGGTGACACGGCGGTCGCTGCGCCGGCGCTGACCCTGGCGACGTTGTGCACGAGGGGCCGCGGCTGATGCCGTGGCCCCTCGTGCGTTCCCGGCGGGCGCGGCGCTGACACCGGCACGCCCGGCGGGCGCGGCGCTGCCCGGCGGGCGCGGCGCTGCCCGGCAGGCGCGCCGCTGCCCGGCAGAGGAGATCTGCCGGAATGAGGATGGATGCCGGGATTCCATCCGCATGTCGGCAGATCGCCGCATCTCGGCGACGGGATGCCGGGATTCCATCCGCATGTCGGCAGATCGCCGCATCTCGGCGACGGTGGGCCGTGGCGAGCCCGTCGCGGGCGACAGCCGTGCACAACGTCGCCGATCAGGCCGCGAAACCCCTCCGGCGGCGGCCCGGATCCCGTGCGCGGCCGCAATGGCGACGTTATGCACGCAGGGGCTGCGGCTGATCCGTGGCCCCTCGTGGTGCTGCCGCCGGCACGCGACCGGTCGGCGTAGGCTCGGCGCATGGGTAAGGCGCTGTTCATCGTCGACGTGCAGAATGACTTCACCGAGGGTGGGGCGCTCGGGGTCGCCGGGGGTGACGCGGTCGCGGTCGCGATCAGCCGGCACCTGGCCGCCTCCGCAGATCAGTACGCATTGATCGTCGCCTCGCGCGACTGGCACGACGCCGACGGTGACAACGGCGGACACTTCGCCGCCGGCGAGCCCGACTTCGTCGACACCTGGCCGGTGCACTGCGTAGCCGGCACCGAAGGTGCCGAGTA
>NZ_JANJFJ010000681.1:0-1103 GCF_024626565.1 Microbacterium sp. zg.Y909 | reverse complement strand
AGGCCGCGAAGATGATGAAGACCGTCGCGCGCGGCGGCGTCCCCAACATCCCCGGCATGGGAGCGGTGGGCGGCAAGCCGGGCGCCTCGAGCAAGCGCGGCAAGCAGCAGAAGAAGAAGGCCGTGTCGCGGTCGGGCAACCCCGCCAAGCGCGCCGCAGAGGCCGCAGGGCTGGCAGCGGCCACTGCTCCCACCGGGTCGGGCTTCGGTCTCGGCGCGGCGCAGACCCCGCCGACCGAGGCCGACCTCGCCGAGATCCAGAAGCTCTTCGGCAAGAGCTGAGTCCGCGGGAGCGGTGGCCCGCGGCATCCCCGCCCCGGTGCGGCATCCGCCTGCCGTGCGGTAGCGAGCGCAGGTGATTTCGCGAGCGCAGGACGGATGCCGGGGGCAGACGGCCTACGCCTGCCACATCGCCTTCCGTCGTCTCCCGCGCTGCCGGTGACTGCGCCGCGCGTCAGCGGGCGAGGGACAGCAGGTGGTCGCGCAGGGTGGGACCGTTGCGGAACTCGCGGATGAGGTGCTGCACGACTTCGCGCAGGTCGCCTCCCGCGGCCTCGGCCACCGTCAGCTGCCGAGCGTAGCTCGCTCCGCCGCTGACGATGGCGTCCACACCGGCGAACTCGCGGGCGCATTTGAGCTCCGCGGCGACGTCGGCGAGCCGGTCGATGGTCTCGCGCAGGTGCTCGGCGACAGGCACCTGCGTTCCCGCGCGGTCGACGATCAGTCGCGCGTCCATGCCGTACCGTGCCGCGCGCCACTTGTTCTCGCGTATGAACCACGGCTGCAGGATCGGAAGCTCCCGCCCCGCGTCGAGCTCGCGCGAGAAGTGTTCGACGAGCACCTGCACGAGCGCGGTGACAGCAGCCAGCTCGGGCAGCGTCGACATGCCGTCGCAGGCGCGCACCTCCACCGTGCCCCAGCGCGGAGCCGGGCGGACGTCCCACCGCACCTCGGTGGCATCCGCCATCACGCCGGTGGCGGCCATGTCATCGAGGTAGGACTCGTACTCCGCCCAGTTCTGCAGCGGCCAGGGGAGACCCGCGGTGGGCAGCTGCTGGAACACCAGCGCCCGGTTGGAGGCATACCCCGTGCTCTCGCCGGCCC
>NZ_JANJFJ010000680.1:0-1110 GCF_024626565.1 Microbacterium sp. zg.Y909 | reverse complement strand
GTTGGGCTTTCCCCGGCCGTGGTAGTCGCTGGATCCCGTGACGATGAGGTCGTGCTCGTCGGCCACCGCCTGCAGCACGGCGATGCCTTCCGGGGTGTTCTCTCGGTGCCCGAGCTCGAACCCGCCGAGGCCGAGCGCGATGAGCTCGTCGATGAGCGGCATCGGCATCATGCGGTCGCGGCCGGCGGGAGTCGGATGGGCGATGATGGGCACGCCGCCCGCGGCGACGATGAGGCGCACCGCATCGCGGACGTCCGGGGCGTAGTGCGGCACGTAGTAGCCGCTCGTGGGGGCGAGGATGCCGGAGAACGCCTCGGCCCGGTCACGGGCGAGGCCGCGTGCGACGAGGGCGTCGGCGATGTGCGGGCGGCCGACCGTCGCGCCGTCGCCGGTCTCGGCCACGACGTCTGCCCAGGTGAGGTCGTAATCGCGCCCGATCGCCTCGACGATCCGTTCCGCCCTCCCGAGCCGGGCGCGGCGGATGCGTTCGGTCTCGGCGCGCAGGCCCGGGTCGTCGGGGTCGAACAGATAGGCCAGCACGTGCACGCTGCGCCAGCGGTCGGTGGCGCTGAGTTCCATGCCGGCGAGGAAGGTCATGCCGAGAGACGTAGCCGCCTCTGCACCCTCCGCCCAGCCCGCGGTCGTGTCGTGGTCGGTCAGGGCGGCGGTGCGCACCCCCGCCCGGTGCACCGCGAGCATCGCCTCCGCGGGCGACTCCGTGCCGTCGGAGTAGACCGAGTGCAGGTGGAGGTCGCTGGGGCCCTCGAACCTCTGCCGTGCTGAACTCACCCCACGAGCGTAGCGGCGCAGGGGCGGGACAGACGGGTGCGGCATCCGCCGATCTCCCAGACAGCTGTCATAGAGTCGCGACGTGCTGCGACTGACCGGGATCCTCGTGACGGTCCTGTTCGCCATCGCGGCAGCGATCCTCACCTGGCCGTCGTTCTTCCGGCTCGAGCGCACGTTCCCGATCGCGCAGGTCGTCTCGTTCCGTCCGCTCATGGCGCTCGCCTTCGCCGCCGGTGTCATCGTCGCCCTGCTGCTGGCCGTCGCCCGGCCGTTGCGGGCGATGGCGCTGTCCATCGCCGCGGTGTGCGCGATCGCCGCCGT
>NZ_JANJFJ010000679.1:0-1114 GCF_024626565.1 Microbacterium sp. zg.Y909 | reverse complement strand
CTCCATCGGTCCTTGAGGGAACCCTAACACCGGGTCAGGACGCCGGTGCTTGCTAGGCTCGGATGGCCCGGCGACGCCCGTTCCGGGTCCCCGAGACAGGAGCGCCGCCCATGTCCCAGATCCTGCCTGCCGGCTCCCTTCGTGGAAAGACGGCGCTCGTCACCGGCTCGTCCCGAGGAATCGGCGCCGACACGGTGCGGTACCTCGCGGAGGCCGGCGCGAACGTCGTCATAAACTTCCGAAACAAGGCGCCGCGCGCCGAGAAGCTGGCCACGCAGCTGCGTGAGCTCGGCGTCGAGGTGCTCGTCGTCGGGGCCGACCTCACCGACGCCGACGCCGTGCGGGCGATGTTCGCCGAGGTGGAGCGCACCTTCGGCGGGTTGGACATCCTCGTGCTCAATGCCTCCGGCGGCATGGAGTCCGGCATGGCGGAGGACTACGCACTGACCCTCAACCGCGACGCCCAGGTCGGCGCGCTGCAGGCGGCGCTGCCGCTGCTGCACGAGGGTTCCCGCGTCGTGTTCGTCACAAGCCACCAGGCGCACTTCATCCGCACGACGCCGACGATGGCGGAGTACGAGGTCGTGGCTCTGTCCAAGCGGGCCGGCGAGGATGCCCTGCGCGAGCGGATCGGTGAGCTCGACGAGCGCGGCATCGGCTTCGTCGTCGTCTCGGGGGACATGATCGAGGGCACCATCACCGCCACCCTGCTCGAACGGGCGAACCCCGGAGCCATCGCCTCGCGGCGCGAGTCGGCCGGCAAGCTCTACAACGTGTCGGAGTTCGCCGCCGAGGTCGCGCGGGCGGCGGTCGACCCGGTACCGGAGGACCACACTCGTCTCGTGGGCGACACCGGTTCGTTCGAGGGCGAGTGACCTCATGCGGGCCCAGGACATCGACGCGCTCGTCTCGGTGGGAAGGCCCGCCCTGTCGCCCGACGGTGCGTTCGCGATCTTCGCCACCTCGCGGCCCGATGTGTCCGCGAACCGCGACGTCGGACAGCTCTGGCGCCTCGACCTGCCCGACGGCGCCCCGCGCCGGCTGACACGCGGCGTCGCCGACGCCTCGCCACGGCTCCGCCCCGACGGCGCAGTCGTCGCCTTCCTGCGCGAGG
>NZ_JANJFJ010000678.1:0-1116 GCF_024626565.1 Microbacterium sp. zg.Y909 | reverse complement strand
CTCAGCCTAGAGCCGCTGAACGACGAAGGACCCGGATGCCAGGCATCCGGGTCCTTCGTGAGAAGTCGCGTCTCAGCGGACGACGACCGCCAGCACGTCGCGTGCCGAGAGCACCAGCAGCTCGTCGCCACCGAACTTGACCTCGGTCCCGCCGTACTTGCTGTAGATCACGCGATCGCCGACGGCGACGTCGAGCGGAATGCGGTTGCCGTTGTCGTCGATGCGACCGGGGCCCACGGCGACGACCTCGCCCTCCTGGGGCTTCTCCTTCGCGGTGTCAGGAATGACCAGCCCGCTGGCGGTCGTCTGCTCGGCCTCGACCTGCTTGATGACGATGCGGTCCTCGAGCGGCTTGATGGAAACCGACACGGTCTACCTCTTTCTTAGAACTGAAGACTCGTTAGCACCCACCTGTTGAGAGTGCTAACGCCAGTGTAGAGGCGCGCTGGCACTCACGCAACGCGAGTGCCAGCCCTGTGACCTCGCGCGACCGGCCGGGCCTGCTCGAGCCGTCGCCGTAGGCTGAGGGGATGGAGCTCGCCGAACTGACCGCGTTGCTGACCCCGGAAGGGCTGCGGCTGCTGGATGCGACCGGCGGCATCCGCACGACAGACGAAGCCGCGGCGGCCGTCTCACGGCTGCGCGCCGCAGGCCACTCCCCCGAACTCGTCGCGGCGGTCGTCGGGCAGGCACGGCTGCGGGTGAAGGCCGAGGCGAAGTTCGGCGAGTTCGCCGAGCGCATGCTGTTCACCCGCGCGGGGCTCGAGCAGGCAACGCGACTGTCGGTCGCCGCCCGGCACGCGGGCCGCTTCCGCGATGCCGGATTCTCCCGCGTCGCCGACCTCGGCTGCGGCATCGGCGGTGACGCACTGGGGCTGGCAGCGCTGGGCCTCGAGGTCGAGGCCGTCGAGGCCGACGAGGTCACCGCCGCGATCGCCGCGTACAACCTCGCCCCCTTCGGCCGGCAGGTGCGTGTGCACCACGCCCGAGCCGAGCAGTTCGACTCCCCCTCGGTCGATGCCGTCTGGCTCGATCCCGCCCGGCGCACCCCCGGGCACACCGAGACGACGCGCGTGGGCGCCGCCGAGTGGTCGCCACCGTTGGAGTGGGTCTTCC
>NZ_JANJFJ010000677.1:0-1128 GCF_024626565.1 Microbacterium sp. zg.Y909 | reverse complement strand
TTCCAGAGCCAGGCAGACGTCGCCGCGTTCAAGAAGCTGCAGGCCGGGCAAGGCCCGAGCGAAGACCTCCGCGGCGTGATCCAGCAGGTGCTCGGCATCCGCGTGAAGTACATCGCCCGCCACGACACCGACCCCACGCCGCCGCCCGCCGGTGCGGCCCCGGCCGGGCCTGCGCCCGTGACCCCGCCGCCGACGGGTCCGGCGCCCGGCGGTGCGCCCGCAGGCGGCGGTCAGCCATCGGGCCCCGGCGTGCGTACACCGGCACCGGCAGGCTCATCGCCCGCCGCGGCAGCCCCCGTCACCCAGTGGGCGGTCGCGCCGATCCCGTCTGACGACCCCACGATGGCTGCGCCGCCGGCACAGCTGGCCGTCGACGACGAGCCCGAAGACGTCGCCGGTGCGCGCATGCGTGTGGCGACGCTCGCTCCGGCGCGCGAGGGAGACGTACTCCCGGCGGACGCCGTCGCGCCCTCGGCGCAGACCGACGAGAGCGAGGCCGACGAGGTGCCGGACGTCCCCGTCGACGTGCGTGTGCCGCCGGTCGTGGTCACGAGCCGGCCCATCGCAACGCGCGGGGGAGTGGAGCGCTACGGCGAGCCCGTCGTCCGCCAGATGCTCGGCGCCACCTTCGTGCGCGAAGAGCCCTACACCCCGCCGACGAGGTTCAACTAAGCCATGTACGACGGCATCGTCCAGGATCTGATCGACGAGTTCGGGCGCCTTCCGGGCATCGGCCCCAAGTCGGCGCAGCGCATCACGTTCCACATCCTGCAGACCCCGAACTTCGACGTCGCCCGCCTCGCCGTGCTGCTGACCGACATCCGCGACAAGGTGCGCTTCTGCGAGATCTGCGGCAACGTCTCGGAGCAGGACCGCTGCGGCATCTGCCGCGACCCGCGGCGCGACCCGGCCTTCATCTGCGTCGTCGAAGATGCCAAGGACGTCTCGGCCATCGAGCGCACCCGCGAGTTCCGGGGGCTGTACCACGTGCTCGGCGGGGCGATCAGCCCCATCGCCGGCGTCGGCCCCGACGACCTGCGCATCACGCAGCTCATGCAGCGCCTGGCCGACGGCACCGTGCAGGAAGTGATCCTCGCCACGAACCCCAACCTCGAGGGTGAGGCGACG
>NZ_JANJFJ010000676.1:0-1132 GCF_024626565.1 Microbacterium sp. zg.Y909 | reverse complement strand
GAGAGCGCCGTCATGCTCGGCAAGACGTCGAAGGCCATTCCGGCGGAGGTGCTCGAGCAGGCCATCGTGGGGTCCCTCCGCATCGTGGAGGGATCGAAACGCGCATTCGGCGGGTCGAAGCTGCAGGTGGAGCTGGTCGATCGCTCTCGGGCGGACCGCGACGGCCGCATGTTGCTCGACGGGCTGTTCGGCAAGGGCGCGCGGCCCGGTGCGACCTTCGAGTTCGGCAAGCAGGACACGCGGCTGTCGGGCGTGGCCTCGAAGATCCTCAAGGCGGCGGGAGTCGAGCTCAAGAAGCGAGGGGTGTATCGGTCGGTTCCCGGGCGCGTGCGCACGTGGCCCGCGGCGGCGCTGTTCGCCGGGACGGTGCTCGTGATCCTCTTCGGGATGCTGGCAATCGCGGCATCCGTCAACGTGTTGGTGCCGCTGGTGCTCATGGTGGTGGCGGGGATCGTGCTGGCCTTCGGAATGGGGTTGGTTTTCCACCGGCCGTTGACGGATGCCGGTGCGGAGCTGCGTGACCACCTGGCGGGCCTGAAGATCTTCATCGACTGGGCGGAGGCGGACCGCATCCGCATGCTGCAGTCGCCGCAGGGTGCCGAGCGGCGCCCCGTCGACGTCGGCGACCCACGGCAGATGATCCACCTGTACGAGACGCTGCTGCCCTATGCCGTCGTCTTCGGGCAGGAGAAGAAGTGGGCTGATGAGCTGATGGTCTACTACGGAGACGCCGGGGTGACCCCCTCGTGGTACTACGGCTCCGCGGCGTTCAACGCCGCCGCGTTCTCGTCGAGCATCGCCTCGCTGTCGAGCGCCGCGATGTCGTCGTCGTCGACGTCGGGCGGCTCGTCCGGCGGTGGCTCCGCAGGCGGGGGCGGCGGAGGCGGCGGAGGCGGCGGCGTCTGACGCACCCTGCCCCCGGCGGTCAGCTGCTGCGGCGCATCGCGCGGATGCCGACGGCGAGCCCGACCGCCGCAAGCGCCAAGGCGGCGACCCAACCCCAGAAAACCGGGCCGCTGCCGACATCCCCGGCGAACAGTGCGCGCTCGGCCTGCACGACCCAGTTGATCGGATTCACGGTGGCGACCGCCCGCATCCATCCCGGCGCGGCGTCGAGGGGCAGCAGCATGCC
>NZ_JANJFJ010000675.1:0-1133 GCF_024626565.1 Microbacterium sp. zg.Y909 | reverse complement strand
GCCGTCAGCGAGCACACCGCGATGCCGACGCCCGGATCGTTGTTGAACGCGTCGATGGCGTCCTGGCGAGCAGGGGTCGTCTGGTCGCCACGGATCGACACGGTGCGCAGGCCCGCCGCGGCGAAGTGCGCCTCGGCGGCATCCATGACGTCGATGTGCTTGGCGAAGAAGACGACCTTGCCCACCGACCGCTGCAGCTGCACCGCGTAGTCCGCAGCGAGCAGGGCCTTGGCCTGGCCGATGCGGCGGACCATGGTGAAGACGTTCTCCGAACCGGAGCCGGCGGACTTGGCCTCTTCCAGCTCGTTGTGCGCGACGAGCCGCACGATGTCCTCGTCGTAGTCGCCCAGGAACACCCGGTCACCGCGCGCTTCGAGGATGCGGCGGTACTTCGCCGCGAGGCGGTCGCCGAGCTCGCGCTCCGCGGCCCGGATCGAGCGGCCGAAGTCGTCGTCGAGCTCGACGGGGAGGTCGGCGATGAGCTTGTCGGGAAGATCCGCGGCGACGTCCTTCTTCTTGCGCCGCACGATCCCCATCGAGATGACGGCCTCGCGCGCCTCGGGGTAGAACGCCTTGTCCGCCGGCGTCAGACCCGTGGCATCGAGCTTCTCCATGAGCTCGGGACCGGGCTTCTCGCCGTTGGTCCAGCCGAGGAAGCGCCAGATCGCGTCGAAGTCCTCGACGTCGTTGATCAGCGGGGTGCCGGTGAGGGCGAGCATGAGCGGGTCGCTGACCTGCTCGCGGATCAGACCGGCCAGCGCCAGCACATTCTGGGAACGCTGCGACGTGAGGTTCTTGATGAAGTGCGCCTCGTCGACGACCATGCCCTTCAGACCGATCGAGCCGAGCCACGACAGATGCCGGTCGAGGATCTCGTAGTTGACGATGAAGACGTCCGCGAACGCGTCGATGTTCTCGCCGTCGCCCTGGATGACCGTTGCCCGACGCTGCGGCGTCCAGCGGTGCACCTCGCGGGCCCAGTTCATCTTGACCACGTTGGGCACGACCACCAGTAGAGGGTAGGCGTCGGCGACGGATGCCGCGAGCACCGACTCGGCCGTCTTGCCGAGTCCCGGCTCGTCGGCGAGCAGGAAGCTGCGGTGACCGTGACGCACTGCCTCGAGGAACCGCGA
>NZ_JANJFJ010000674.1:0-1153 GCF_024626565.1 Microbacterium sp. zg.Y909 | reverse complement strand
CGGCCGCCGGATAGAATGGGGTCTCACCGTCCGTTAACGGGGGAGCAGCCATGCCAGGCATCGTGATCGTCGGCGTCCAGTGGGGAGACGAGGGCAAAGGCAAGGCCACTGACCTCCTCGGGGACCGCACCGACTGGGTCGTCAAGTTCAACGGCGGCAACAACGCCGGCCACACCGTCGTCATCGGCGACGAGAAGTACGCGCTGCACCTGCTGCCTTCCGGCATCCTCTCTCCGGGCGTGAACGCCGTGATCGGAAACGGTGTCGTCGTCGACCTCGAGGTGCTGTTCGCCGAGCTCGAGGCGCTGAACGCGCGTGGGCTCGACACGTCGCGGCTGCGGGTGAGCGCCAACGCGCACATCATCACGCAGTACCACCGCACGCTCGACAAGGTCACCGAGCGCTTCCTCGGAAAGCGCATGATCGGCACGACCGGCCGCGGCATCGGACCGGCCTATGCCGACAAGATCAACCGCGTCGGAATCCGCGTGCAGGACCTGTTCGACGAGAACATCCTGCGCCAGAAGGTCGAGGGCGCCCTCGACCAGAAGAACCACCTGCTGGTGAAGGTCTTCAACCGCCGCGCGATCACCGTCGACGAGATCGTCGACGACCTGCTGTCCTACGCCGAGCGTCTGCGTCCCATGGTCGCCGACACGGGGCTGCTGCTGGATCAGGCCCTCGCGGCCGGCGAGGTGGTCGTCTTCGAGGGCGGCCAGGCCACCATGCTCGACGTCGACCACGGCACCTACCCGTTCGTGACGTCGTCGTCGGCCACCGCCGGCGGCGCCTCGACCGGCTCGGGCGTCGGCCCCAATCGCCTGGACCGCATCGTCGGCATCGTGAAGGCCTACACGACACGGGTCGGGTCGGGGCCGTTCCCCACCGAGCTGTTCGACGAACAGGGCGAGTGGCTGCGCTCGCGCGGCTTCGAGTTCGGCACCACGACCGGTCGGCCCCGCCGCGTCGGCTGGTACGACGCGCCCGTCACCCGCTACGCGACGCGTGTGAACGGCATCACCGACCTCGTGCTGACCAAGCTCGACATCCTCACAGGCCTTGACCGCATCCCCGTGTGCGTGGCCTACGACGTCGACGGCACGCGCTTCGACGAGGTGCCGGTGAACCAGTCGGACTTCCACCACGCCACCCC